>NZ_JACEXH010000078.1:0-15707 GCF_014525465.1 Actinotalea sp. JY-7885
CGAACCCGGAAGCTAAGCCCTTCTGCGCCGATGGTACTGCACGGGAGACTGTGTGGGAGAGTAGGTCGCCGCCGAACATCACTTCACAACGAGGCCGTCCCCTTTTCGGGGACGGCCTCGTTGCGTTACCCAGAATCTGCCGGACATGTGCGCAGCATTCGTGAGTCATACCGCGAGCTGGGGCACGGGTGGGGTGTCGACGTGCGCCAGGAGCGCATCGAGCACTGCCTGGCGGTCGAACTGCGTGGCCCAGGCGCGTGCGCGGGTCTCCCACGCGAGCAACTCGCTCCCGCTGAAGCTGAGCACGTGCTCGAGAGCGGCTGTGATCGACTGGGGCGAGCCGGCGTCGACGAACACCGCGGCGTCGCCGACAGCCTCGGGAATGCCCCCCGTCCTGGTGGTGATGACGGGTCCGCCGCCCGCGAGCATCTTCTCGACCAGGGCGATGCCGAACGTCTCGACGAACTCCGAGCGGGGCTTGCTGGGCAGCGCGTACGCCGCGCATCCGGCCATGAGGTGCGCCTTCTCGGTATCGCCCACGTCGTCGAAGAACACGATCCGTCCCGCCGCGCTCGATGTCTCGGCAAGGCCGTGGAGCCGTGCGGCGTCCGGTCCCGAGCCGGCCACCACAAGACGAGTCGTGCGGGGGATGTCCGCGGCGGCGAACCCCGCGATCAGGTCGTCGACACCCTTGGCGTGCGCGAGGCGGGACAGGAAGAGCACGAACCCGTCCCGGCGAAGCCCGCGGCGTGCGAGGACCCGGTCGGTCTCGTGCGGGTCCAGCGAGAGGTAGGCGGAGGTGTCGATCGCCGGGTAGGAGATCCGCACGCGCTCGCGCAGCTGCGCCGCGAAGGTGGTGCCGTGGCGCGCATCGAGCGCGGTGGCCTCCTCGACGATGAGGTCCCGCGTGTACTGCGAGACCGCCAGGCACACGTCGTGGGCCAGGTAGCTGCTCAGGACGTGGGCCGCGGGGCCGAGGCGGTCCTCCTCCACGCAGGCGCGCACCACGTTGGTCACGTCCGAGCCGACGGCCTCGGCGACCGTGGTCACGTCGACGCGCAGTCCGGTTGCCCGCGCGATGCGGACGGCGTCCGCGACGGCGATCGCGTGCGGGGAGAGGTACAGCGACATCGCTACCGTCGGCACGCCGTCGGTGAAGAGCTCGACGAGCCGCCCGGTCAGGCCGGCGAGGTAACGCCCGTCGGGGACGCGGTAGTCGCCCACCGGGGCGGGTCGCTCGACCGTGATCCCGGGGGAGTACGGCAGGACCAGCTCGAGCGGCTTCAACGGCAGCCCGGCGTCGCGCAGGCGGTCGATCGGCCACGTCACGATCCGGACGTCGTCGAACCCGCGCTCGAGCGCGGCCTCCGCCAGGTTCCTGGCCTCGCCCGAGTGACCGCAGATCACCGGGTCGGCGCGCACGACGATGACCAGCCGTCGCCGCGGCCTGCGCGCCGCGGTCACCGGCGGTGGCCGATCGGTGGCGCCGTCGGGCTCGACGGCGGGCGGGACACGTCCCAGCGGTCGCGCTCCGGTCCGAGCGCGATCGTGAGCCGGCCGCCGCGGTGCAGCTCGCCGCCGCTCAACCAGCTGCGGTCGAGCGGCTCGCCGTCGAGGTGGACCGCCTGGACGTACTGCGCGGGCCCGCCCGGTTCCGGCTCCCGGAAGCCGGTCGTCTCGATCGTGAGCACCGCACCTGGTGTGCCGTCCATGCCACCCACCTCCATCCGGGACTCGCGCCACGCGGGCGCGTTGAGCAGGAAGACGTTCTGGCCAGCGACGGGAAACAGTCCCATGGACGCCCACACGAACCAGGACGACAGGCCGCCGGAGTCGTCGTTACCGGGGAGGCCGCCCCGCCCGGGGCCGAACTGCTGCTGGACGATGTCATGGACGACGTCGGCCGTGCGGTCCGGGCGGCCGGCGTACTGGTACGCCCACGGCGCCTCCATGTCGGGCTCGTTGTTGAGGCCCTCGAAACGGCCGAGGCTGTACCCGGCGAGCATCTCGTCGACGCCGGGCCGGATCCCGGGCTGGATCACGGGGTCGGCACCCACGCCGAAGAAGCGGTCGAGCAGGGCGACGAAGGCGTCGTCGCCCCCGGCGAGCGCGATGCGCGCGGCCATGTCGTGCAGCAGGCGGAACGAGTAGTTCCACCGACCGCCCTCGTAGAAGGTCGAGTCCTGGAGCAGGCCCGTCGAGGGGTCGAAGGCGTTGGGCCACCGAGCGGCCAGGGCGGTGAACTCCTCGGCCAGCGCGGAGTCCCCCACGTGGTCGGCCACGAGAGCCGAGCACCAGTAGCCGAACGCGAGGTCGAGGGTGTGGCTGATGGGGTGCGCCTTCCCCCGCAGGAGGAAGTCCTCGCCGTACATGCGCCGCAGGTCGTTGTGCATGTGCACGAGGGCCCAGTCCCAGTCCATGCCGGGCAGGCCCAGGGCGCACAGGTCCGCCAGGAACGTGTGCGCGAGCGCGCTGCCCTGCCGGGAGAACTGGTCCGCGCCGCGCGCCATGCGGTAGCCGATCGGGAGGTTGCCCTCCTCCTCGCAGATGTGGAGCAGGGCCTGCGCGAGCTCGACGGCGCGGTCGGGCAGCAGCGCCGTCAGCAGCGGGAGCTGCGTCCGGTAGATGTCCCACATGGTCGAGACGTCGAAGGCGAAGGGGCCGGTCGCCGGCCAGAACGGGCTCTCGCCGTAGGCGAGGCACGGCTTGACGAGAGAGTGGTACAGGGCCGTCTCGAACACGGTGGCCCGCTCGGCCGACGGCGCCTCCACGGTCACCCTGTCCAGGTGGGTGGCCCACGTCGCCCTCGTCCGGGCGCGGCGAGCCGCGAAGCTGGACGGCCCCGGACCGCAGTCTCGGTGGAGGTTCTCCCGTGCCTGCTCCACGCCGCGCAGCGAGAAGCCGAAGCGCAGCTCCACGACCTGGCCGGCCGTCGTCGGGCCCGCCCACATCAGGCCGAAGGGGCGCAGCGTCGTGGGGCGGATGTAGTCGAAGTCGAGCCGCGTGCCGCCGGGCATGAGGCGCCGGTCGTACCAGAGCAGCTGGCGCCACGCCGTCGCGTCGCACTCCACGTGGACGGCGAGCGGGGCGCCCTCGACGACGATCTCGCCCTGGGCGACGCCCGGCGCGACCGACTGCAGGTGTGCGCGCAGCGGCACGGTCCGGCCGTGGGGGATCGACAGGCCACCCAGAGACAGGTCGATCACCAGGCGCGCGTCCGGGTGCGCGGGGAAGGTGTAGCGGTGCACGGCGCTCTTGGGGCCGACCGTGAGCTCGCAGCGGATGCCCGAGTCCAACGTCGCCGCGTACCAGCCGGGCTCGGCCTCCTCGTCGTGCAGCTCCCACGTCTCGCCGAGGGCGTCGAGGGGCTGGAGCATCGGCGTCGTGCGGAAGTAGTTGTAGTACTTGCGGATCGCGCCGGTCCCGGACTGCTGGAAGTGGGTGAACCCCGAGGCGACCTGGCGGTCGTGGATCGTCGTCGGCACGCCCTCGGTGGACAGGTCGAAGCGGCCGTAGCCCGTCGGGTACGCGCCCGAGTAGGCGCACGCCGAGACCATCCCGAGCGGATACGTCGCCCCGGGGTGCGTGTTGCCGATCTGGGGCTTGGGCCACCACCACGTCGCGGCCGCCCCGGACTGCGGGGGCAGGGCCGTGACCTCGGTGCCGATGAACGGGTCGACGTTCACGGTGCCTCCGGCGTGGGGCGGTGGCCGACGTCGTCCATGCCCGGACGCTAGGTGCCCTGTGTGTCGCGCGGGTTGCGACACGCTTTCCGGCATGGAACGAACCGACCGTCGGCCGATTCTCAGGACGGCGCCAGGTCGCCGTACCGTTGGGGCATGATCCTCAGCGAAGACCTCCTCCTCCTGCTCACCGACGACGGCTCGGGGCGCACCATGGAGAGCGGGGAGCGGCTCGCGTTCGTCCTGGCCGGCGGGGTGCTGACCGACCTGCTGCTCGCTGGTCGCGTAGCCGTCGCGGCACCGGGGGAGTCGGTCCGCGCCGGTCGCCTCGTCGTCCGGGACGCCACGCCCGTCGGTGACCCGGTGCTCGACGAGGGCCTGCGGCGCCTCGCGTCCACGACGCCGAAGAAGCCGCAGAGCGCGCTCGGCCCGCTGCGGTCCGGGCTGCTCGACGAGCTGCGGGCGCGGCTGGTCGCGCGCGGGATCCTGCGCGTCGAGCAGGGCAAGGTCCTCGGGATCTTCCCCCGGACGTCCTGGCCGGCCGAGGACTCCAGCCACGAGGCCGGCCTGCGGCAACGACTGCGCGATGTCCTCGTCGACGGGCGCCATCCCGACCCGCGCGAGGCGGCTCTGATCGCCCTGCTCCACTCCGTCAACCAGGTCCCGGTCGTCATGGGTGACGTCGGGGTCTCCGTGCGGGACCTGCGCGCGCGCAGCAGCGCGATCGCGCACCAGCACATCGGGGCCGAGGCCGTACGCCGGGCGATCACCGCCTACGAGAACAACTCCGTCGCGGATGGGTTCGGGGTGTTCGTGACCGGAGTCAGCTGACGACCGCCCGGTCGCGCCCGGGGCGGTCCACGAGGACCCACGTGGCGCCGCCCAGAACCACCGCGGCGAGCGCGACCGCCGGCCACGGTCCCAGGGTGTCCGCGAGCAGGTGCGACACCGCGAAGCATGCGCCGCCCACCAGGGCTGTCACCAGGAGCCGCCACCACGGCGTGTGCCGCACCTCGCGCGCGACGCACCACGCGACACCGACGAGAAGGACCACCGCCCCGGCGGCGCGGACGTCCGTGAGCTGAGCGGCGGCGAACCCGGCGACGAGCGCGGCGGCGGCGATGACGGCAGTAGGAAGACGCACGGCGTCAGGCTACGCGCGCCGTCGGGCAGGTCCGGCGCCCAGCGCCGGCCGGAACCTCAGTGCAGGGCGGCCTCGGCGGCACCCTCGGCCCAGCGCCGGAAGCGCACGACCAGACCGGCGCGCGTGGGTGCGCAGCAGTACGGCCCGGCGCCGACGTCGGCGTCGGGCGGGAAGTACGCGACCCGCAGCAGGCGGAACGGCTCGTCGTCGACGCGGGCCCGCAGCGTCACGGCGTCGCCCGCGCGGCTCGCCCGGACCGTCACGGTCCGACCCGACCAGTCGGGCACCGGCGCGACGGACCAGTCGGAGTGCCCGAGCGTCACGACGGCGCCGACCTGAGGCGTGCCGTCCGAGTGCTCGACGCCCGCCTTGACCCAGGCCTCCGGGTCGGCGCGGAGCATGAGCCCGGCCTGGTCGAACTGCTCCGTGAACGCCGCGTCGAAGGTGACCTCGACCGCCCGGCCGCTCGGGAGCGGCGCGAGGAGGGCGTGCGCGTCGTCGTGCACGAAGCCGTAGGACGTGTGCCGCCACGCGTCGCTGCCCTCGGCGGCCTCGACGAGGAGGTCCGTGCCGTCCTCCCACGTCCGGACGGGCGGTGTGGTCCACGCCCCGGCGGACCAGGGGACGACGGTGCTCACGGTGGCTCCTTCGGCGGTGCGGTTCCGGCCGAGGCTAGCGTGTCGGCCATGAGCGCTGACGACGTCGCCCCGGCCGCCCCCAGCGGCCGGCTGGCCTTCGCGTGGGCCCTGGGGAGCGTGGTCGTCGCGGTGTTCCTGGCGGTCGGCGTCGGGCTGGTGGTCGGGCTCGTCATGAGGGCTCTCGTCACCGACGCCGAGACGGACGGCTGGGCGGGCCTCGCGGCCGTCGTCGTCGGCGTGGTGGTGGGCGTCGGCGCCGGCGTGCTCGCGTGGGTGGTCGGGCTGGTCGTGGCGGCGCGGAGGCTGTTCCCGCGGGGGCGGCGGCTCGCCGTCGTGCTGCTGACGATGGCGGTCACGCTCGTCGGGTCCGTGGTGGCGGTCGCGCTGCTCGGGATGGTCGGTGCGGGTGGTGCGGTGACCGGCGGTGAGAACCAGGTCGGTGCGATCGTCGTCGTCGCGGCGCTGGCGGCCGGGGTCTACCCGTGGTGGGCACGCCGCGTCGGGCGGAGCGTGTCCCATGCCCTGGACGTCCGCCCGGCCCCGTAGGCGGAGTTGTCCACAGGGGTGCCCCCTCACTGTCGGGCGGTGTCCGATTTCGGTAGAACTGGGCCTCACGCCGGCGGCGAGGGGGAGACATGGCGCAGCTCGAGGTGGACTGGGAGGCGTTGGAGCACGCCGGCAAGCGGCTGCTCGGCTGCGCGGACGACGTCGCGCCGGAGCTCGCGCCACGGATCGTGCGGACCTCCGCGTACGGGCACGCCGGGCTCGCCGCCGCCGCGACGGCGCTGCGGGACGCGCTGGGTGACCAGACGGTGCGGGCGCAGCTCGCGCTGACCGGCCTCGGGGACGGGCTGCGGAGCTCGGCGCGCGAGTACAGCGAGGCCGACGTGCGCGCCGCCGTCACGCGGGTCGCGATGTACGTGTCGTGAGCGCGGGTGCGCGGTTCGGCAGCGCAGCGGCGTTGCGCGAGGACGCTGCCCGGTTGCGCGAGCGGGGCGAGGCGGCTGACCGCATCGCGGGCGTGGTGCGCCGGACGGACGTCGGATGGTGGACGGGGGAAGCGTCCGACGCCTTCGCGGAGGCCATGGCCGGGGTCTGCCGCCGACTCATGTGCGCGGCTGACGACTCGAGCGCTGCCGCGGAGGCGCTCGAGCGCCATGCCGACACGATCGCCTGGGCCGAGGCGCGCGCGGGGAGCCAGGCGGCGGTGGGTGCCGCGGCGACCGAGGTTCTGCTGCAGGACCTGCGGGATGCGGTGGCGGAATCGGCTCAGCGGTCGGCCGGGGCCCTGCGGCGCATCACCGAGGACATCGATCCGATGCCGGACGTCTGGGACGTCATCGCGCTCAACCGGGACCAGTACTGGCGGGGAGTCGGCGAGGGCGTCGTCGGCATGCTCCAGATGGCGTGGGACACGAACCCCGCGCGCATGGTCCTCGACCCGACCGGGTACTACGGCGACGGCGCTGCGGCGGCGATGTACGTCTGGAACGGGTTGCGGGAGGATCCCGTCGGGCTGGCGAAGGACGTGACGGACTACGACACCTGGCGCACGGAGCCCGTCCGGGCCGGCGGGCGCTTGATGCCGGAGGCGCTGATGGCGGCGGCAACCGGGGGCGCGGGAGCGGCTGGTTCGATCGGACGGCGCGGTGTGTCTTCGGCCGCCGTTAAGGCACGGGGTCGCGGCTATCGCTCGGATATCCGCGCCCTGCTCGCGAGTGCCGCTGAGGCGGGCCATACGGTGGCGCGCCAGAGGACACCTGGTTGGATGACGCCTGATGGTTGGCCGGTTCCCGCATGGCTCGCTGACGCTGCGCAGCGGATCCCGGAGAGCTGGGGACCCGCCGCGACCAACTCGCGCGGTGTCGGCTTCCGGTGGTTCTCCGAGGATCTCGTCTCGCATGGCGTACGGATCGATGAGGGGAATGCTCTTCATGCGTTTGAAACGCAGCACGTTGCTCACGTGGTCGTGCGCCGGGACGGCAGATTGATCGGACGCGACGGGGTACCGATTTCGGGTTCGTTGGATGCTCGTTTCGACATGGGCCACATTCCCCTCACCGAGTGGATGACGTGGCGGGAGTGGGGGCAGCTTTGAGCACCTTGAGATACCCGGCCATGCGGCTCGAAGGGCTGGCCGCGCTGCGCGCACTGGCCGACGGTGACACGCAGGACGCGCGATGGGTCCAGGGCGAGCCCATGCCGAACGGGTTCCGTGACAGCCTGGCTTTCCGGCTGGACCAGCTCTTCGAGATGTCGATGCTGCTGCCGCATCCGGAAGCGATGGTGGGTGTGACCGTGTTCGCGGACGAGGTCGCGGTGCTCGGCCACCTCGGCGCGTGCCTGCAGGCCGTGCTGGACGAGACTGATGAAGCGGAGCCCAGCGAGGTTCTCGGTCACGGCGTCTGGCCCGACGTGGTGAAGGCGGCTGGGGATGCGGTAGACCGCCTGGTGAGGAACGGCGGCTTTCCCGATGAGCCCTGACGCCGGCCGGCACGCGAGCCCCGGACCTGAGCAGCTGCACTCCACCGACCGCGTGCCGGTCGCCGAGGCGGACGCCGGGATGCTCCCGACGCCGGAGGACTCGAAGCGTGCGCCGGTCTGGGAGAACTACGTCGTCGCGCAGGCCTCGCAGGCGGCGCTGGGGCTCATTCCGGTCCACGCTCTCGCGGTCGGTGTCGTGGTGGAGCGGTACGACATCCGCCTCCACGTCCAGCTCCGTGAACGCAACGATGGCGACGTCGCAGACATGGCCGAGATCGTCTTCGAGCTCGAGCTGCTGCTGGGCCGCGAGGCTCGCGTCGAGCTGGTCGGCGAGGTGCTCGACGCTCCCGAGCTCGGCACCCGACCGGCTGTGGTCTGGTTCTACGCGGCGCGCGGCTACTGAGTGATCACCGGAAGGGACTCATGGGATGCCCAACCCGACGCCATTGGTTGACCGACTCCTCGCCGAAGGGCTCGATGACTGGCTCGACGCGGGGTGGATCTCCTCCGAAGCACGTCGCGCCGGTGCCACTCTTCCCGCGGACATCCGCACGATGGCGCTGGGTGCCGTGGCGGAGCTGCTGTTCCGCGGCCTCGCCGAGGCGGGCGACGTGACACCGGAGGGCTTCGTGCCCTGGGGGACCAGCCCTGCGGTGTCGTTCGAGCGCATCCTGTCCGAGCTGGATCGCATACCGCCGGGCGAGGAACGACCGGGCGACGTCTTCTGGCTGAATCTCCACGCCTCGGGTGAGGAGCGGGGCCGGACCGCACGTGACGGGATGCCGCGCGCGTCGGACCACGTCTCATCCTGTCCCGAGAGGGAGGTCCGGGGCCCCATGACGAGCGTTGAGCTCCCATGGCTGAGGTACGAGATCGCTTCCGCGGTCAGCCAGCTTGCGGATACCAGGTACCAGAAGGAGCGGTGGCTGGATCCGCCCGTGGCACCGGGTCAGCGGCGGCTTGAGCTCCAGACCGTCATTCGCTGGCTCGTCGAGGACACGAGCGCGCTCGAGGCGCCTGAGGAGCTGGCTGGAGCCATGCTGTACCCGGACGAGGTACCTGCGCTCCGGGCGCTCGGGAAGGCGTTCTTGCCACTCGTCCTCCGCTACGAGGATGCCTCCGACCACACCTATCTCGCTGATCCGAGTTGGCCGGAGGTTGTGGCTGCCGCTGCAACCGCACGGGACTGCCTCGAGGCGAACGGGGCGCCACCCGTAGAGGTCTAGGCCGCACCTCGGGACGGGACACTCGAGCGTTAGCCCCGGTTCGGGTCGACGAATCTCTGGTGCTCGGGGATCCACGCGCTGGGTCAAGCCTCGGGTGCCTCCATGGGCGTCAGGACGAAGACCGGGATGAGGCGGCTGGTCTTGGTCTGGTACTCGGCGTAGTCGGGCCAGACCTCGACGGCGCGGGCCCACCACTCGTCGCGCTCGGCGCCCGTGGCCTCGTGCGCGTGGTAGTCCTTGCGGACGGCGCCGTCCTGCAGCTCGACGTGCGGGTTCGCGACGAGGTTGTGGTACCAGGTCGGGTGCTCCGGGGCGCCGCCCTTCGAGGCGACCACGGCGTACTCGCCGTCGTGCTCGACGCGCATGAGGGGCGTCTTGCGGAGCTTGCCGCTCTTCGCGCCGACCGAGGTCAGCAGGATGATCGGGACGCCGCGCAGGGTGTTCGCCTCGCGGCCGTCCGTGGCCTCGAACGTCTCGGCCTGCGTGCGGGCCCACTCGGACGGGGACGGTGCGTACTCTCCGGTCAGCGGCATACCTCAGCCAACCACGCCGTGCCGTCGGCGCATCCCGAGTCCGTGCGACGTCCACGTGGACTGTGCCTCCCGCTGGCCGGGAGGCGAATGCCACGATCCGAGGTCCTCGGGTCAGCCCAGCGATGACAGGGCGGCGAGGAGCAGGCCGCCGACGACGGGCGCGCACACGAGGACTGCGAGGAACGCCACCAGGGCCGATGCCGCCGGCGAGAGCCCTGGCTCGTGGTGCCCTGCGGCGGGATGGCGCACCACGGGGACCAGCGGTGTCGCGCTGCGCTGGGCGCGGTCGGGTCGGGGAGGCGTCCGGCCGAGCAGACCGTCGAGGTACCTGGCGATGTCCGCTACTTCGGCCGCCGTCAGGCGCGCCGGCAGGGAGCGCAGCTGTGCCGCCAGGTGCTCGAGGCCGACGACGGTCACGCCGTGGTCAGCCATGGTCGACGGCATGCGATGGCCGACGAGGCAGATGACCGAGCGTGCCAGGACGCGATGGGCGGGCATGAGCAGCGCCGCCACCTCGGCCGTTGCAGCCGCGACACCCTCGAGTGCGTCGCTCCGTCGGTACCCGTTCTGCCGCAGCGTGCCGCCGCGGACCGTGACCTCGCCGCTCCACTTCTTGGCGTCGACGACGACGACGCCACCCGGGCCGATCACGATGTGGTCGATGTTGGCCCTGGTGCGACCTGGCCACCGAACGTCGTGCAGCGCGACCCAGCCGTGGACCTCGAGGGCGACCAGGGCGCGCGCGACCCGGCGCTCGCCGTCGGCCCCGGAGGCCCAGGCATCGTGCTGGCGAGCGGCTCGCTCGGCTGCCGCACGGATCTCTCCCGTCGGGTCGCCGGTGCGGTGCTGCTCGGCGCGCAGCCGGTCGACGCGTCTGGCATGGCGCGATGCCTCGCGTTCAGCACCTTCCCCTGCGGCCACGGCGCCTCCCTGTTCGTGCCCAGGAGATCGGCGCCCGCACCGCCCCGCTTGAGATCCGAGAACGGCGCAAGCGGGTGATCGTGGACAACGGCTACCGCGGGACGGGAGTAGAAGTCAGCGCCGCGCGGGTTCGGCTCTCGGGCCGGCACGGCCGCGGGGACCGGTGCTACCGGTGCGGGGGAGTGGGTTCCGCGAAACGTGCGCGCGGGGTGAGCCGGGCGGGCACGTGAGCGCGCCGCGGTCAGAAGCGGGACGGGTCGCCGGCGCCCTCCCGGACGACCTGGGGGTAGCCCTCGGACCAGTCGACGACGGTCGTCGGCTCGGTGCCGCAGTCGCCCGCGTCCACGACGGCGTCGATGACGTGGTCGAGCTCTTCCTTGATCGACCATCCCTCGGTCAGCGGGTCCTCGTGGTCGGGCAGCAGCAGCGTGCTCGAGAGCAGCGGCTCGCCGAGCTCACGCACGAGCGCCAGGGCAACGGGGTGGGCCGGGATGCGCACGCCGACCGTCTTCTTCTTGGGGTGCGCGAGGCGCCGCGGCACCTCCTTCGTCGCCGGGAGGATGAAGGTGTACGCGCCCGGCGTCGCCGCCTTGATCGCGCGGAACGCCGAGTTGTCGAGGATGACGAACTGGCCGAGCTGGGCGAAGTCCGCGCACACGAGCGTGAAGTGGTGCTTGTCGTTCAGCCCGCGGATCCGGCGGATGCGGTCGGCGCCCGTGGGGCTGTCCAGGCGCGCGCCCAGGGCGTAGCAGGAGTCCGTCGGGTAGGCGATGAGCGCGTCCTGGTCGCGCAGCATGGCGGTGACCTGACCGATGCTCCGGGGCTGCGGGTCCTGCGGGTGGACGTCGAAGTAGCGCGCCACGGGTCCTCCCTGGGTCGACGGTGCCACCGTACCCCGCACGCGTGCGGCACGATCGGCCGGACGGTGCCGCCGCGGCCCGCCCCGACGACGAGGAGCGACCATGTCCCACGCGCGCCGCCGTGCGCTCGCCGTCGCGGCGGTCGGCGTCGTCGCCGCGGGGCTCGTGGTCTCGCGCGGGCACGGGCTCGCCGCGGACCTCGGCGGGGGCGCCCTCTACGCCGCACTCCTCTACGTGCTCGTCGCGCTCGCGGTGCCGCGTGCCCGGTCGTGGCGCGTGGGCCTGGCCGCGCTGGCCCTGAGCGTCGCCGTCGAGCTGCTGCAGCTCACCGACCTCCCGCGCGACGTCGTCGCGCAGGTGCCCGTCGCGCGCTACGTGCTGGGCACGACGTTCGTCGCGACCGACCTGCTCGCGTACGCGGTCGGCGCCGCTCTGGCGACGGCGGCCGACGTCGTGCTGCGACGGCGCGTGGGCGCCCTCAGCGGGCGCGACCGCCGCCCCGCCTGAGCAGCGCGACCAGGAAGTCGGAGTCCGGCTCGAGCGGGCGCAGGTCCCACGTGCCCAGCGCGACGTCGAGCGTGAGGCCGGCCGCGCGCGCGTCGTCGAAGAACTGGCCGAACGCGTAGCCGCGGCCGGCGCCGAAGCCGACGACGAGCCGCCCGTCGGGCGCCAGCACGGCGCCGAGCCGCCGCAGGACCTCCACCTCGGTGCCCGGGGCGACGAACGTCATGACGTTGCCCGCGCACACGACGGCGTCGAACGGCTCGGTGATGCCGTGCGCGGCGAGGTCGAGCTCGGCGAGGTCCCCGACGAGCCAGCGCCCCTGGGGGTGGTCCGCCTCGGCCGCCTCGACCAGCACGGGGTCGACGTCGACGCCGACCACGGTGTGCCCGCGCCGCGCGAGCTCGCCCCCGACGCGGCCCGGCCCGCAGCCGGCGTCGAGCACCCGCGCGCCGCGCCGGACCATCGCGTCGACCAGCCGCGCCTCGCCGTGCAGGTCCGCGCCGTCGGCGGCCATCTGCCGGAAGCGCTCGACGTACCAGTGCGAGTGCTGGGGGTCGGACCGGACTTTGGCTTCCCACCGGGTCGGCTGTCGCATGACCCGACCGTACGGCCTCGCGGCCCGGACTCAGGCGTCGGGTGCGTGGTGGTCGAAGTTCGCCTCGCCGCGGCGCCAGTAGCCGGTCATCGCGAACGAGTCGCGGTCGACGCCGACCGCCGCCAGGTGGCCGCGGATCGCGCGGACCGCCGCGACCTCGCCGGCGGCCCAGGCCCACAGGGTGCCGGCCGGCCGCGTCAGGAGCGCCGCCCCGACGGCGTCCGGCAGGAGCGTCGTCGTGCCCGGCTCGGCGCCGTCGCGGTGCAGCCACGTGACCACCGTGCCGGCGCGGTCGGGGAGGTCGAGCTCCTCGCCGGGCCCGCCGACCTCGACGAACGCGCGCACGGAGGCCGACGGCGGCAGGCGGTCGAGCCAGTTGAGGAGCGCGGGCACGCCCGTCTCGTCCGCCGCGAGCAGGTACGTGTCGCGGTCCAGCGGCATGAGCATGGAGCCCCGCGGCCCGAGGGTGCCGAGGACCTGGCCCGGCTCGGCCTGCGCGGCCCAGCGGCCCGCCGGTCCGTGCTCGTGCACGACCATGTCGACGATCAGCTCCTCGCTGCCCGCCGCGACGGTCCGCACCGTGTAGTCGCGGCACACGAGCCCGGGGTCGTCCCGGTTGGTCCAGCGGCCGTCCTCGAGCACGGGGAGCGTCACCTCGGCGCCCGGCTCCTCGGGGAAGAAGACCTTGAGGTGGTCGGCCGGGCCGTGCGCCTCGAAGCCGGCCAGGTCGGGGCCGCCGAGCGCGATGCGGCGCATCGTCGGGCTGAGCTCGGCGACCCGGCGCACGACGAGGCGGCGCGCAGCCATCGGCAGCCGCACACGTCGCACGACCTGGGGGGTCGACAGGGCGGTGGGGGTGGCGGTCATCGCGGCTCCGTCCGAGCGGATTGCAGAAGTGGTCGGAGGTTAGGCTAACCTCACTCCGCCCGGCCAGGTTAGGCCACCCTCACGCCAGTCCGATCGGAGTCCCATGACCTCGCAGCGTCACCCGCGAGCCCGCCGCGCCGGCCTCGCCCTCACCCTCGTGTCCGCCTTCGCCCTGACGGCGTGCGCGGGCGACGCCCAGGACGTCGAGCCCGCCGCCGACGCCGCCGTGACGGCGCAGGAGGCGCCGAGCGAGGTCACCGTGACGCACGCGCAGGGCGAGACCACCGTCCCGGTGAACCCGGAGACCGTGCTGACCTTCGACCTCGCGACGCTCGACACGCTCAGCGAGCTCGGCGTCGAGGTCGACGGCCTGCCGAAGTCCAACCTTCCCGGCCACCTCGCCGAGTTCGACACCGACGACGTGCTCGACATCGGCACGCTCTTCGAGCCCGACTACGAGGCGGTCAACGCGGCCGAGCCGGACCTCATCATCGTCGCCGGCCGCTCCGCGGAGGCCCTGCCCGAGCTCGAGAAGATCGCGCCGACGATCGACCTGTCCAACGACTGGGCGGACTTCCGCGGCAGCGTCGAGGCCAACGCCGAGATCCTCGGCCAGGTCTTCGACAAGGAGGACGAGGTCGCGGAGCTGGTCGCCGACCTCGACGCCGACATCGAGGCGGCCCGGGAGGTCACGGCGGAGGCCGGCACCGGCCTCATCGTCATGACGGCGGGCGGCGAGGTCACGGCCTACGGCCCCGGCTCGCGCTTCGGCTTCCTGCACGACGAGCTCGGCATGACCCCCGCGATCGAGGACGTCGAGGCGGCGACGCACGGCGAGGCCGTGAGCTTCGAGTTCCTCGCCGAGGCGAACCCCGACTGGCTGGTCGTCATCGACCGCGACGCCGCCGTGGGCGAGTCCGGTGCCGCGGCCGAGCAGGTGCTCGACAACGAGCTCGTCGCCGGCACGACGGCGTGGTCGCAGGACCAGGTCGTCTACGTCGACTCGGTCGACTGGTACATCGTCAACGGCGGTCTCGGCACGCTCTCGCGCATGGTCGACGAGATCTCCACCGCGCTCGCCGGCTGACATGACTCTCGCGCCGGCCCGACCGACGGCGACCCCGGTGACGGCCCGGCCGGTGCGTCCGGCGGCCACCCCTGCCCGGGGCGGCCGCCGGACGCTGTTCGCCGCGGTCGCCACGGCGGTGGCCGTGCTGTCGGTCGTCAGCCTCTTCGTGGGCGTCACGGACGTCACGCCCGCCGGCGTCCTCGCCGCCCTGACCGGGGCCGACGACGGTGCGGCCGGGCTCAGCGACGCCGGCGTGCTCCTGGTCTCGCGCCTGCCGCGCACCCTCGCGGTGCTGCTCGCGGGCTCCGCGATGGCCGTCGCGGGGATGCTCATGCAGGTCCTCGTGCGGAACCGCTTCGTGGAGCCGTCGACGGCGGGCACGGTGGAGTCCGCCGTGCTCGGCATCCTGGTGGTGACGATCATGGCGCCCGGGGCCCCGCTCATGGGCAAGATGGGCGTGGCCGCGGTGTTCGCGCTCGCGGGCACGGCGCTGTTCCTGCGGATCCTGCGCGCCGTGCCGCTGCGGTCGGTGCTCGTGGTCCCGCTCATCGGGCTCATGCTCGGCGGTGTCATCAGCGCCGCGACGACCTTCGTGGCGTACCGGCTGGACCTGCTGCAGTCGCTCGGCGCGTGGACCACCGGCGACTTCTCGGGCGTCCTGCGCGGCCGGTACGAGCTGCTGTGGCTCACGTTCGTCCTCACCATCGTGGCGTACCTGGCCGCGGACCGGTTCACGGTCGCCGGCATGGGCCGCGAGGTCGCCACGACCCTGGGGCTCGGCTACCGCGGGGTGCTCAACCTCGGCCTGGTGATCGTCTCCCTGGTCAGCGCGGTCGTCGTCGTCACCGTCGGCGTCGTGCCGTTCCTCGGCCTGGTCGTGCCCAACGTCGTCTCGCGCCTGCTGGGCGACGACGTCCGGCGCACGGCGCCCTGGGTGGCGCTGCTCGGCGCCGGGCTCGTGCTGGTGTGCGACCTGATCGGTCGCGTCGTGCGCTACCCGTACGAGGTGCCGGTCGGCGTCGTCGTCGGGGTCGTGGGCAGCGTGCTCTTCCTGTACCTCCTGCTGCGGAGGGACGCGCGTGTCGCCTGACCTCACGTCGCCCGGCACCGCCGCGCCGGCGCCGGCCACGGCCCCGCCCGCGCGGACGACGTCGTCGGCGGCCGACCGCCGCGCGCGCCGCGT
>NZ_JACEXH010000079.1:0-15522 GCF_014525465.1 Actinotalea sp. JY-7885
TGCCGCACCCGCCGACACGGCACGACGCGCGGGCGGCGTGCCGACCGTCGTCGTCGCGGGGGACGGGGCCGGGCCGCTGGCGCGCCGGGTCGCGGAGGCGAACGACTGGCCGCTGCTCGCCGAGCCGTCGTCGGGCGCGCGCGGCGGACCGAACGCGGTCGTCGCCTACCGGCTGCTGCTCCCGGAGCCCGACCTGGGGGGCGCCGTGCGGCGCGTCGTCGTCCTCGGCCGGCCGACGCTGTCGCGTCCCGTGCAGCAGCTGCTCGGGCGGGCCGACGTCGAGGTCCTCGTCGTGGCACCCGAGGGCGAGCTGTGGCCGGACGCCATGCGGTCGGCCGACCAGGTCCTCACCGAGGTGCCACCGCTCCTGCTCGCCGGGGGACTCGAGGGCGACGTCGCATGGCTCAGCCGCTGGCGGCGCGCCGGGTCGAGCGCCGCGGCGGCCGTGCGCGGGGTCCTCGACGCGGCACCGGCGCTGACGGGGCCCGCGGTCGCCACCCTGGTCGCCGGCGCCACCGGCGACGTGCTGGTCGTGGGGTCGAGCAACCCCGTGCGCGACCTGGACCTCGTGGCCGACTGGGACGAGCCGCCGGTCGTGCTCGCGAACCGCGGCCTCGCCGGCATCGACGGGACGCTCTCGACCGCCGCGGGCGTCGCGCTCGGCCTCGGCCGGCCCGTCCGCGCCTACGTCGGGGACCTGACGTTCCTGCACGACGTCGGCGGGCTGCTCGTGGGCTCGCTCGAGCGTCGGGCCGACCTGCAGGTGGTGGTCGCCAACGACGACGGCGGGTCGATCTTCGCCTCGCTCGAGCACGGCGCGCCCGAGCACGCCCGGGCGTTCGAGCGCGTCTTCGCCACCCCGCACGGCGCCGACCTCGGCGCCCTGTGCGCGGGCTACGGCGTGCGCCACGTCCGGGTCACCGACGCCGCGGGGCTGCGCGCGGCGCTCGCGGCGGGGCCGCGGCCCGGTGCCGGCACCGAGGTGGTCGAGGTGGTGGTCGACCGTGCCGGCCGCCGTGCCCTGGGCGACGCCCTCGCGGCGGCCGTCCGCGGCGCCGTCGCGGACGGCTGACCCGGTCCGTCGCGCCGTGGACGTGACGGACCGGCGTGGTGTCAGCGCGACCCGGTGGCGTCCTCGCGGAGGTCCTGGTCGGCGTGCGCGTGGTCGTGGTGCCCGACCGCCTCGACGTCGGGGACGACGGTCTCCATCACGACGGAGCCCTCGTGCGGGCCGTCCATGACGAGGACGTCGGGGGCGAGCCCGCCGACGACGACGCGCTCCGTCGCCAGGCTGCGGTGCGCGCGCACGTAGGCCGGCACGAGCAGCGCGACGGCGCCGAGCCATGCCAGCGGGTTCGCCCAGATGACGCCGGTGAACCCGAAGGCCGCGCCCAGCACGACGGCGGCGCCCACGCGCATCACGAGCTCGAGCACGCCGGTGGCCGTCGGCACGAGCGTGCGCCCGAGGCCCTGCAGCGCGCCGCGCAGGACGAACAGCACGCCCAGGAACGCGTACAGCACCCCGTTGACCATGAGGAACTGGGCCGCCATCGCGACGACCCGCTCCTCGCCCTCGCCCACGAAGAGGGCGACGATCGCCGAGCCGCCGGTCACGAGGACGGCGCCGAGGGCGACGGAGCCGGCCACCGACATCCAGACGGCCTGCACGACGCCGGTCCGGATCCGGTCGGGCCGCCCGGCGCCGTGGTTCTGGGCCACGAAGGTCGAGACGGCCAGGCCCAGCGACTGCAGCAGGGCGACGGCGAGCCCGTCGACGCGTGCCGCCGTCGTGTAGGCGGCGACCGCGTCGGGGCCGAGCTGGTTGAGGCGCACCTGCACCGCCAGGGTGCCGATCGCGATGATCGACATCTGGAAGCCCATGGGCACGCCGATGCGCAGGTGGCGGCCGAGCTCCGCACGGTCGATACGCCAGTCCGCGCGGCCCACGTGCAGCACCGGCACGCGCAGGCGGACGTAGCCGAGGCACAGCGCGACGGAGACGCCCTGCGAGATGACCGTCGCGAGCGCGGCGCCGCCGACGCCCATGCCGATGACCGGGACGAGGAGGAGCACGAGGGCGATGTTCAGCAGGCAGCTGATCGCGAGGAAGACGAGCGGCGTCCGCGAGTCCCCGATGGCGCGGATGATCGCCGAGAGGTAGTTGAAGAACATCAGCGTGCTGCCGCCGAGGAACATGACCACCGTGAACTCGGTCGCCTCGGCGAGCAGCGGCTCCGGGGTCCGGAGCAGGCGCAGGGCGGGCTCGGCGATGACGGGTGCGCCGGCCGTCAGGGCGATGCTCCCGATGCCCGACAGGATGGTGCCCGCGACCACCGACCGGCGGACCGCGGCCGCGTCACCGGCGCCGAACGCCTGCGCGGTCGGGATGGCGAAGCCGCTGGTCATGCCCCACGTGAAGCCGAGCATCAGGAAGGTGAGCGCGCCGGTCGCGCCGACCGCGGCCAGCGCGTCGACGCCCAGCACGCGCCCGACCACGATGGCGTCGGCGACGTGGTAGAGCTGCTGGACGACGTTGCCGATGAGCAGCGGTACGGCGAAGACGAGGATGACGTGCCAGGGGCGGCCGGTGGTCAGCACCTTGGGCATGGGGGAGAGCTCCCGAACAGGGACGGGCGGGCGAGCCGGGGGGCGGGCGCGCGGACGGAGCAGGGGCACGCTGGGGACGGCCGTGCGGAGGGGGGTCGTGACATGCGGCCGTCCGGTCACCCGAGGCGCGTCGCACCGAGAATCGTAACGATGCGATCGGCATGATCCGACACGTGATGAGGGCATGGCGCTGTTCGTCCCGTCACAGCGCCAAGCGGCCGCCGCCGCCCCCGCCCTCGCGCCGCCTGCGCCCGCCCGCCGTCGCTCGTGGGTGACCGTGGTCTGCTGGTAGAGCGCCAGCCGGGGCCGACCGTCGACGACCGTGTAGACGCTCGTCATCAACGCGGTGAACGGTTCACCCTGGCCGGGTCTCGACGCAGATGCTCGATAGACGAGAGCCGCGCTCGTCTCACCGATCGCGATGTGCTGAGCCTCCTCGATCGAGTAGGAGGACCATGCGGGAGACCCGTTGAGGGTGGCCGCGACGGTGGATCGGTCGAGGACCATCCCGTTCACGAGCACCATGACGGCGCTCTCGGTCATGAGGTCGCCGTAGGGGATCCGGACCGTCGCCGACTCCCAGGAAACTCCCAGGCACGCCCCAGCGGTGCCCGAGGTTGGCGCGGTCTCATGGATCCAACGACCGAGGGAGGACCCATGACGACACCACAGCAGCACCCCGAGCCCCGCGCCGACCAGACGGCGCCCCAGGCCCCCCAGACCCAGGCCCCGCACACGCCGTCGCGGCCCGTCACCACGCGCCCCGGCTGGTGGCCGGTCGTCGGCGTCGCCGCCGGCACGGCGCTCGTCGCGAGCCTGGCGACGTTCGGCGTCACCGCGGCGCTGGACGACGACGGCTCCGCCGCCCGGCCCGCCTCGGTGGCGAGCCTCGGCCGCGACGAGTCGTCCACGACCGTCCCCGTCGCGGGCTCCTCGTCGCAGGACCCGGACTGGCAGGCGGTGGCCGACGCCGTCCGCGACTCCGTGGTGGCGATCGACGTCCGCACCCAGAGCGGCAGCGGCACCGGCTCCGGTGTCGTGGTCGACGCGGAGGGCCACGTGCTCACCAACGACCACGTCGTCGGTGACGCGGTGGACGGCGGCCTGCGCGTGACGCTCGCGGACGGTCGCGTCTACGAGGCCACGATCGTCGGCCTCGACCCGACGACCGACCTCGCCGTCATCCAGATCCAGGGCGCCCCGGACGACCTGGTCCCCGCCGTCCTCGGCGACTCGGACGAGCTCGTCGTCGGTGAGGGCGTCATGGCCGTCGGCAACCCCCTCGGCCTGGACAGCACCGTGACGACCGGCATCGTCTCCGCGCTCGACCGACCCGTCTCGACGACCGGCGGCGACGACGAGACGGTCGTGACGAACGCGATCCAGATCGACGCCGCGGTCAACCCGGGCAACAGCGGTGGTCCGCTGTTCAACGCCTCGGGCGAGGTCGTCGGCATCACGTCCTCGATCGCCACGCTCTCGAGCGGCGGCCAGGGCGGCTCCATCGGCCTCGGCTTCGCGATCCCCGCGAACCTCGCCGACCGCATCGGCGCCGAGCTCATCGAGGACGGCACCGCCGAGCACGCCTTCCTGGGTGTCGCGCTCAGCGACGGCACCGCCACGGCCGAGGACGTCACGCGCCGCGGTGCGGTGGTGGAGCAGGTGACGGCCGGTTCCCCCGCGGCCGACGCCGAGCTCGCCACCGGCGACGTCGTCGTGGCGATCGACGGTCAGCCGGTCAGCGGCGCCGAGTCGCTCACGGCCTTCGTCCGCGCGCTCCCGGCCGGCACCGAGGTCACCCTGACGGTGGTGCGCGACGGCGAGGCGCTCGACGTCCCGCTCACCCTCGCGACGCGCGAGGAGAAGTCGGCCACGCCGAACCAGGAGCAGGAGCAGGAGCAGGGCGACCGCGACCGCCGGCCCCGCGGCGACCTCTTCGACCGCCGCTCCGGCTCGCAGGGCGAGCAGGGCGGCCAGAGCGAGCAGGGACAGCGCGGCTGACGAGCCCGCACGACTGACGCGATCGGCTCAGGCCGACCACGGACCGGCCCGGCCCGACGTTCCCCCCGACGTCGGGCCGGGCCCTCGCGCGTCTCGGGGGAGCCGGCGCCGGCCGGCGAGGCGTGCGCTCAGCCGTCGCCGAGCGCGTGCCGCATCGGCTCGAGCTTGGCCTCGGACTCGGCCAGCTCGGCGGCCGGCTCGGACGCCGCGACGATGCCGCAGCCGGCGAACAGGCGCAGGCGGTGCGGGTCGTCCGGGTCGAGCTCCGCCGAGCGCAGCGCGATGCCCCACTCGCCGTCGCCGTCCGTGCCGACCCAGCCCACCGGACCGGCGTAGCGGCCGCGGTCCATGCCCTCGATCCGGTCGATCAGCTCGCAGGCCGCCGCGGTCGGCGTCCCGGCCACGGCCGCGGTGGGGTGCAGCGCCGCGGCGAGCGCGAGGCTGGACGGCGGGCCGTCCTCGCCGTCGGTCCGCAGCACGGCGGTCACGTCCGTGGCCAGGTGCAGCACGTTCGGCAGGTGCAGCACGTACGGCGTCTCGGGCACGTTGGCGGACGAGCAGAACGGCTCCAGCGCGTGGGTGAGCGACTCCACCGCGTACTCGTGCTCCTCCAGGTCCTTGGAGGAGTGCGCGAGCGTCGCCGCGCGCGTCAGGTCGGCCGCGTCGTCGCCCGTGCGCCGGATGGTCCCCGCGAGCACGCGTGAGGTGACCAGCCCTTTCTCGCTGCGCAGCAGCAGCTCGGGCGTCGCGCCGACGATGCCGTCCACGGCGAACGTCCAGCACGACGGGTAGTCGGCCGCGAGGCGGCGCAGCACCCAGCGCTGGTCGAGCGGCTCCGTCGTGCGGGCGACGACGTCGCGCGCGAGCACGACCTTGTCCAGCTCGCCCGCGCGGATCCGCTCCACGGCCTGGGCGACCGCCTCCTGCCAGTCCTCGCTCGCGAGCGCCCCGTCGGTGTAGCGGACGGGCCCCGGCGCCGCGGCGGGGGCCAGCGGGCGGGGCCGCACCGTCCCGGGCGCCGCGCCGACGTCGATCGTCGTCACCCACGCCGTGCCTCCCCGGCGGCCGACCACGACGGCGGGCACCACGAGCGTGCTCGCCGCGCGCGAGCCGGCGGCGAAGGCGAAGGAGCCGAACGCGACCGGTCCGGTCCCCGGGACGCGCACCTCGTCGCGCACCACCGCGTGCGCCGCGGCCGTGCGCCAGGCGGCCTCCGCCAGCGCGAACCGGTCGGGTCCGTACGACGTCGTGCGTGCCACCTCGCCCCACGCGACGAGGCCGTCGCCGCGCCGCAGCCAGCTGAGGCCGCCCTCGGCGGGAAGGAGCGCGGTGAGGTCGTCGGGCAGGGTGTCGGCGTCGACCCGGACCGTCCGCGCGACGAGGGGCTGGGGGAGGGTGGCGGCGGTCCCGGCGGGGGTGTGCGGCGTCGCGTCGTCGCCCGCACGGGCTGCGCGCAGGTCGGGGCTCATCGCCCCCCAGCGTATGCCGCGCGGCCGGTGCCGCCCGCCGCGGCGACCCCGGCGACCTGAGAGGATGTCCGCCATGCCCCGCGCCAGCCTGGACAAGCAGCCGCACGAGGTCGCCGCGATGTTCGACCACATCGCGCGGCGGTACGACCTCACCAACGACGTCATCTCGCTGGGCCAGGACCGCCGGTGGCGCACGGCCACCATCCGCGCGGTCGACGCGTGGCCGGGCGACGTCGTGCTCGACCTCGCGGCCGGCACGGGCACGTCGAGCGAGCCGTTCGACGCCGCGGGCGTGCGCGTGGTCCCGTGCGACTTCTCGGTCGGGATGCTCGAGGTCGGCAAGCGCCGCCGCCCGGACCTGCCGTTCACGGCGGGCGACGCGACGCGCCTGCCGTTCGCGGACGCGTCCTTCGACGCGGTGACGATCTCCTTCGGCCTGCGCAACGTCGTCGACACGCGCGCGGCGCTGACCGAGATGCTGCGCGTGACCAAGCCGGGCGGCCGCGTCGTGGTGTGCGAGTTCTCGCGGCCCACGTTCGCGCCGTTCCGCACCGTGTACCTGGAGTACCTCATGCGGGCCCTGCCGCCCGTCGCGCGCGCGGTGTCGAAGGAGCCGGACGCCTACGTCTACCTCGCCGAGTCGATCCAGGAGTGGCCGGACCAGGACGCCCTCGGCCGCCTCATGCGCGAGGCGGGCTGGGCCGACGTGGCCTACCGCAACCTCACGGGCGGCGTCGTCGCGCTCCACCGCGCGACGCGGCCGTAGGGACCCTCCGGGCCCGACCCGGCAAGCAAGGTAAGCCTTCGCAGACACGGTCTCGGGCGGTAGTTAGACTGGGCCGACCGGTTAGTGAATCCCTTCACAAAGACGAGGCAGGGCGTGGGGACGCAGCGCGAGCACGATGACGCAGACGTCATCGTCGTCGGCGCAGGTCCGGCCGGATCCACCGCCGCCTACTACCTCGCGGTCGCGGGCCTCGACGTCCTCGTGCTGGAGAAGACCGCGTTCCCCCGCGAGAAGGTCTGCGGCGACGGCTTCACGCCGCGCTCCGTGCGCGAGCTCGTCGCGATGGGCGTGCCCATGCGCGAGGAGGACGGCTGGATCCGCAACAAGGGCCTGCGCGTCTACGGGGGCGGGCACCGCATCGAGCTGCCCTGGCCGGAGACGGACACGTTCCCGAGCTACGGCGTGAGCCGCACCCGCAAGGACTTCGACGACACGCTCGCCCGTCACGCCCGCGCCGCCGGCGCGACGATCGTCGAGCAGATGAACGTCACGGGCCCGGTGCTGCACGAGCGCACGGGCCGCGTGGTCGGCGTCACCGCCCGCCCCGTCGACGCCGCCGGCCGCCGCGCGGGTGACGAGGTCACGTACCGCGCGCCCGTGGTCATCGCCGCCGACGGCGTCTCGGCCCGCCTCGCGCTCGCGCTCGGCATCGAGAAGAACCCGAACCGCCCCATGGGCGTCGCCGTGCGGACGTACTACCAGACGCCCCGGCACGACGACGACTGGATGGAGAGCTGGCTCGAGCTCTGGGACGGCAAGCCCGGGGAGTCGAACCTGCTGCCGGGCTACGGCTGGATCTTCGGGCTCGGCGACGGGACCGCGAACGTGGGCCTCGGCAGCGTCAGCTCCCGCGCCACCGCCACGAAGATCGACTACAAGGACCTCCTGCAGCGCTGGGTCGCGAACACCCCCGCCGAGTGGGGCTTCACGCCCGAGAACCAGGTGGGTCCCGTGCGCAGCGCGGCGCTGCCGATGGGCTTCAACCGCAAGCCGCACTACACGCGCGGGCTCATGCTCGTGGGCGACGCGGGCGGCATGGTCAGCCCGTTCAACGGCGAGGGCATCGCGTACGCGATGCAGGCCGCCCGTCGCGCCGCCGAGGTCGTCGCGCAGGCGCACTCGCGCGGCACGGCCGCCGAGCGCGAGCGCACGCTCGCCAGCTACCCGCGGATCATGTCGGACGAGCTCGGCGGCTACTACACGCTCGGCCGCGTCTTCGTGAAGCTCATCGAGCACCCCGAGGTCATGCGCGTGTGCACGCGCTACGGCCTGCCGCGGCCCGCGCTGATGCGCCTCGTCCTCAAGCTGCTCTCCGACGTGTGGGAGCCTCGCGGGGGCGACCTGTCCGACCGCTTCATCCACGCACTGACCCGGATTGCGCCGGCCGCATGAGCGCACGAGACTCAGCGGAGGCTGCGACCGTCCCGCCGCACCGGAGGGCACGATGACCAACCCGTACATCCCGATCCTGGCCCTCATGGGCGTCGCCGCGGTCCTCGCCCTCGGTGGCGTCGGCGCGAGCGCGATCATCGGGCCGAAGCGCTACAACCGCGCCAAGCTCGAGGCCTACGAGTGCGGCATCGACCCGACGCCGGGCGCCGTCGGCGGCGGTCGCTTCCCGATCAAGTACTACCTCGTCGCGATGACCTTCATCATCTTCGACATCGAGGTCGTGTTCATGTACCCCTGGGCCGTCGCGTTCCAGGAGCTCGCCATGTTCGGCGTGATCGCCATGATGACGTTCCTCGTCCTGATCACCGTGCCGTTCGTCTACGAGTGGCGCCGCGGCGGGTTCGAGTGGGACTGAGCCCCGACCGGGCCGGCGGAGCACCGACCGCCCGACCGCTGACCGTCGCACGGCCCCGGGCCGCCGCGAACCGAGCTGACTGAGAGGAGGGGAGCCATGGGCATCGAAGAGGCACCGTCCGGCTTCCTGCTGGCCTCCATCGAGGACCTCGCGGGGTTGATCCGCAAGGCGTCGCTGTGGCCGGTGACGTTCGGCCTGGCCTGCTGCGCCATCGAGATGATGGCCGCCGGCACGGCGCGCTACGACCTCTCGCGCTTCGGCATGGAGGTCTTCCGCGCGTCGCCGCGCCAGGCCGACCTCATGATCGTCGCCGGGCGCGTCAGCCAGAAGATGGCCCCCGTCGTGCGCCAGGTCTACGACCAGATGTCGGAGCCCAAGTGGGTGCTCTCGATGGGCGTGTGCGCGTCCTCGGGCGGCATGTTCAACAACTACGCCATCGTCCAGGGTGTCGACCACATCGTCCCGGTGGACATCTACCTGCCCGGCTGCCCGCCGCGTCCGGAGATGCTCATCAACGCGATCCTCGCCCTGCACGAGCAGATCCAGTCGTCGCCGCTCGGCGTCAACCGCGAGGAGGCGGCGCGCGCCGCCGAGGCCGCGGCGCTCGAGGCCACGCCGACGTCGCAGATGAAGGGCCTCCTGCGGTGACCGACGCCCCGAAGGACCAGCACGTGACCGGCGACACCGCCTCGGCCCAGGCCGGCGCGTCCCAGGTCGCGAAGGACGCGGCGGCCGGCGTGAAGGGCACGCCCGTCGTGGGCACCGCGTCCCCCGAGACCGCGCAGAAGGCGACCGAGACCGCGCAGGAGGGTGCCGGGCAGAACCTGGCGGCCCCGGCGGGTGCGGCCACGCCGCAGCTCGAGATCATCGCCGTCCGGGAGGGCATGTTCGGCCCCCAGGACTCCGGCGACACGTCCGGCTTCGGCGGCCTGGTCAAGACGATCGCCATGCCCGGCCCGAGCGAGCGTCCCTACGGCTCGTACTTCGACGAGGTCGTCGACATCCTCGCCGAGGTGCTCGAGGAGGGCGGCACGCCCTTCGACGCGGCGATCGAGAAGGTCGTCGTCGACCGCGACGAGCTGACGCTGTACGTCCACCGCGAGCACATCGTCACGGTCTGCCAGGCGCTGCGCGACGACCAGGACCTGCGGTTCGAGCTCGGCCTCGGCGTCTCGGGCGTGCACTACCCGCACGACACGGGCCGCGAGCTGCACGCCGTCTACCAGCTGCGCTCGGTCACGCACTCGCGCAAGGTGCGGCTCGAGGTCGCGGTGAGCGAGGCGGACCCGCACATCCCGTCGAGCGTCCCGGTCTACCCGGGCCACGACTGGCACGAGCGCGAGACCTGGGACTTCTTCGGCATCGTCTTCGACGGCCACCCGGGCCTGGCCCGGATCGAGATGCCGGACGACTGGCCCGGCCACCCCCAGCGCAAGGACTACCCGCTCGGCGGGATCCCGGTGCAGTACAAGGGCGCGAGCATCCCGCCGCCCGACGAGCGGAGGTCGTACAGCTGATGGCTACGTCCACACCCCACGCGAGCCCGCACATCGTCGACGGCTCGACCGACGGCATCCCGAGCTTCGAGGCGTCCGGCGGCGACTGGTCCGACATCGCCGAGGAGGCCGCTCGCCTCGGCGAGGAGCGCATCGTCGTCAACATGGGCCCGCAGCACCCGTCCACGCACGGCGTGCTGCGCCTCATGCTCGAGATCGACGGCGAGACGGTCACCGAGGCCCGCTGCGGCATCGGCTACCTGCACACCGGCATCGAGAAGAACATGGAGTACCGCACCTGGGTGCAGGGCCCCACGTTCTGCACGCGCATGGACTACCTGGCGAACATGTTCCAGGAGACGGCGTACTGCCTCGCGGTCGAGAAGCTGCTCGGCATCACGGACGACATCCCGGAGCGCGCCACCGTCATCCGCGTGATGATGATGGAGCTCCAGCGCGTCTCGTCCCACCTCGTCTGCCTCGCGACGGGCGGCAACGAGCTCGGCGCCACGACGATCATGATCCTGGGCTTCACCGCCCGCGAGGAGATCCTCAAGATCTTCGAGCTGGTCACGGGCCTGCGGATGAACATGGCCTACGTGCGCCCGGGCGGCGTCGCGCAGGACCTGCCGCCGGGCGCGCTCGACGCGGTCCGCGAGGCGATCCCCGTCGTCAAGGACTACATCGCCCAGCTCGGCGACCTCATGCTGGCCAACCCCATCTACCGGGCGCGCACGGTCGGCATCGGCCACCTCGGCCTCGCCGGCTGCATGGCGCTGGGCATCACCGGTCCGGTGCTGCGCTCCGCCGGTCTGCCGTACGACGTGCGCAAGGCCGAGCCGTACTGCGGCTACGAGACGTACGACTTCGACGTCCCGACGTCGACCGACGCCGACTCCTACTCGCGGACCGTGCTGCGGATCGAGGAGTGCTACCAGTCGCTGCGCATCATCGAGCAGTGCGCCGACCGCCTCCAGGCCATGGGCCCGGGGCCGGTCATGGTCGCCGACAAGAAGATCGCGTGGCCGGCGCAGCTGGCCATCGGCTCGGACGGCATGGGCAACTCGCTCGACCACATCAAGGAGATCATGGGCACCTCCATGGAGGCCCTGATCCACCACTTCAAGCTCGTCACCGAGGGCTTCCGCGTCCCGGCGGGGCAGGTGTTCCAGACCGTCGAGCACCCGCGCGGCGAGCAGGGCGTGCACCTCGTCTCCGACGGCGGCACCAGGCCGTACCGGGTCCACTTCCGGGACCCGTCCTTCAACAACCTCCAGGCCGTGTCGCTGATGTGCGAGGGCGGCCAGGTGGCCGACGTCGTCGTCGCGGTGGCGGCGCTCGACCCAGTGCTGGGAGGGGTGGACCGCTGATGACCACCACCGCGTACGAGCCCTACGAGGGCGCCAAGCTCGAGCGGATGACGGCCGACGCCGCCGCCGCGACGGCCCGCTACCCGGACGCCCGGTCGGCGCTGCTGCCGCTGCTGCACCTCGTGCAGTCGGAGGACGGCTACGTCAGCCCCGACGGCATCGCGTTCTGCGCGCGGACGCTGGGCCTGTCGACGGCCGAGGTGTCCGCCGTCGCGACCTTCTACACGCAGTACAAGCGCCACCCCAACGGCGAGTACACGGTCGGCGTGTGCACCAACACGCTGTGCGCGGTCATGGGCGGCGACGCGATCTTCGACGAGCTGTCGGACCACCTCGGCGTGGGTCACGACGAGACGACCGACGACGGCAAGATCACGCTCGAGCGCGTCGAGTGCAACGCGGCGTGCGACTACGCGCCCGTGATGATGGTCAACTGGGAGTTCTTCGACAACCAGACCCCGGGCTCCGCCAAGGAGGTCGTCGACCGGCTGCGTGCCGGCGACGAGGTCGCGCCCACGCGCGGTGCCTCGTCGGTGTGCTCGTTCAAGCAGATGTCCCGCGTCCTGGCGGGGTTCAGCGACGGCCGCGCGGACGAGGGCGTCGGCGCGGGTCCCGCGACGCTCGCGGGCACGGTCCTGGCACGCGAGCAGGGCTGGACGGCGCCCCCGGTGGGCACCGACGCGGACGCCGCCGACGACGCCGGGGCGCAGGCCGTCGGTGCGGGCGCGACGTCGATGACGGCCGGCCGGGCGTCCAGCACGGACACGCCGTCGGCCCCGCCGGCGGGCGGCACGGCCGACACCCCGACCGGCCGCGAGCCGAGCAAGGAGGCGTGATGGCCACCACCCTGAGCCCGGTGCTCTCCGCGCACTGGGACGCCGAGCGGTCCTGGTCGCTGGCGACCTACGAGGCGAACGGCGGCTACGCCGGCCTGCGCAAGGCCCTGACGATGGAGCCGGGCGACGTCGTCTCGGCCGTCAAGGACTCCGGCCTGCGCGGCCGCGGCGGCGCCGGCTTCCCCACGGGGCTGAAGTGGAGCTTCCTGCCCGCGCCCGACGGCGGGCCGCGCTACCTCGTGGTCAACGCCGACGAGTCCGAGCCGGGCACCTGCAAGGACGTCCCGCTCATGCTCGCGAACCCGCAGTCCCTGGTGGAGGGCGTGGCGATCACGTCCTTCGCGATCGGCTGCCACCACGCGTTCATCTACGTGCGCGGCGAGGTGCTGCACGTCTACCGGCGCCTGCTGCGCGCGGTCGAGGAGGCCTACGCCAAGGGCTACCTCGGCAAGGACGTCATGGGCAGCGGCTACGACCTCGAGGTCACGGTCCACGCCGGTGCGGGCGCCTACATCTGCGGCGAGGAGACGGCGCTGCTCGACTCGCTCGAGGGACGCCGCGGCCAGCCGCGCCTCAAGCCGCCGTTCCCCGCCGTCGCCGGCCTGTACGCGCGTCCGACGGTGGTCAACAACGTCGAGTCCATCGCGTCCGTCCCGTCGATCATCGCGAACGGGGTGGAGTGGTTCCGCTCCATGGGCACCGAGAAGTCGGCGGGCTACGGCCTGTTCTCGCTCTCGGGGCACGTCGAGCGCCCCGGCCAGTACGAGGCCCCGCTCGGCATCACGCTGCGCGAGCTCCTCGAGATGGCGGGCGGCGTCCGCGCCGGCCACGAGCTGAAGTTCTGGACCCCCGGCGGGTCCTCGACGCCGCTGTTCACCGCGGAGCACCTCGACGTCCCGCTCGACTACGAGTCGGTCGGTGCGGCCGGCTCGATGCTCGGCACGCGCGCGCTGCAGATCTTCGACGACACGACCTGCGTCGTGCGCGCCATCACGCGGTGGGCCGAGTTCTACGCGCACGAGTCGTGCGGCAAGTGCACGCCGTGCCGCGAGGGCACCTACTGGATGAAGCAGATCCTGGCCCGGCTCGAGGCCGGCACGGGCACGATGGAGGACCTCGACACCCTCCTCGACGTCTGCGACAACATCCTCGGGCGGTCGTTCTGCGCGCTGGGTGACGGGGCGACCTCGACGGTGACGTCGGGCATCGCGCTGTTCCGCGAGGAGTTCGAGGCCCACGTCACCGGCGGCCGCTGCCCGTACGACCCGGCCGCCTCCGCCCTCTTCGAGTACGCGCCGCGCCGCGGGCAGGCCGACGTGCACGCCCTGTCCGGAGTGACCGCGGGAACGGTAGGAGCATGACCACGAGCACCCAGCAGACCGGCCCGGGCGGCGCGGCCGCCTCGCAGCCGCCCGCGGTCCCGCCGGTGACGCTGACCATCGACGACGTCGAGGTCTCCGTGCCGAAGGGCACCCTGGTGATCCGCGCGGCCGAGGAGCTCGGCATCGCGATCCCGCGGTTCTGCGACCACCCGCTGCTGCAGCCCGTCGGGGCGTGCCGGCAGTGCCTGGTCGAGGTCCACACGCCCGACCGCGAGGGCAACCTGCGGCCGATGCCCAAGCCGCAGGCCTCCTGCACGCTCGAGGCGACGCCGGGCATGGTCGTGCGGACGCAGCGCACCTCCGCGATCGCGGACAAGGCGCAGCACGGCAACCTCGAGTTCCTGCTCATCAACCACCCGCTGGACTGCCCGACCTGCGACAAGGGCGGTGAGTGCCCGCTGCAGAACCAGACGATGAGCAACGGGTACGGCACCAGCCGGTTCCACGACGTCAAGCGCGTCTTCCCCAAGCCGCTGGCCATCTCCACCGAGATCCTGCTCGACCGGGACCGCTGCGTGCTGTGCCAGCGCTGCACGCGGTTCTCGGACGAGATCGCGGGCGACCCCTTCATCGACCTGCAGCAGCGCGGCGTGCGCCAGCAGATCGGTGTCTTCGACCCGGCCGTGCTGGGCTTCGAGGGCGCGGAGCGCGTCGAGACGTACCGCGGGGTGCAGCCGGACGGCACGCCCCTGCCGGTCGCCGTCGGCCAGCCGGCCGTGGACCCGCGCGGCCCCGTCGGCCAGGCCACGCTCGACGTGTCCGGCCGGGCGTTCTCGTCGTACTACTCGGGCAACACGATCCAGATCTGCCCCGTCGGCGCGCTGACCAACGCCGCCTACCGCTTCCGGGCGCGGCCGTTCGACCTCGTCTCGACGCCCGGCGTCTCGGAGCACGACAGCAGCGGCGCGGCGATCCGCGTGGACCACCGCCGGGGCGTCGTCCTGCGCCGGCTCGCCGCCGAGGACGCCGCGGTCAACGAGGAGTGGATCACCGACAAGGACCGCTTCGCGTTCACCTGGCAGGGCATGCCGGACCGGCTGACGGTCCCGCTCGTGCGCGACCGCGCCGAGGACGGGACGCCCGGCGAGCTGCGCCCGGCGAGCTGGGCGGAGGCCCTCGAGGTCGCCGCCGAGGGTCTGGCCGCGGCGCGTGCCGCGGGCGGCGTCGGCGTGCTGCCCGGCGGTCGGCTGCCCATCGAGGACGCGTACGCCTACGCGAAGTTCGCGCGCGTCGCCCTCGGCACCAACGACGTCGACCACCGCGCCCGCCCGCACTCCGCGGAGGAGGAGGCGTTCCTCGCCCACCGCGTCGCGGGGACGCGCATGGACGTCACCTTCGCGGACCTCGAGTCGGCGCCCACGACCCTCCTCGTGGCGTTCGAGCCCGAGGACGAGGGCGGCATCGTCTTCCTGCGCCTGCGCAAGGGCGTGCAGAAGAACCGCACGAAGGTCTTCTCGATCGCGCCCCTGGCGAGCCGGGCGCTGGAGCGCCTCGACGCCACGTGGCTGGCGGCGGCCCCGGGCACCGAGCCCGAGGTGCTGGACGCCCTGGCCGAGGCCGGCGGCGGGAGCGACGCGCTGGCGGCGGCCGCCGCGGCCCTCGACGCCTCGTCGGTCATCCTCGTCGGCGAGCGCCTCGCGACGGTGCCGGGCGGCCTCAGCGCCGTCCTGCGGCTCGCGGAGCGCACGGGCGCGCGGCTCGCGTGGATCCCGCGTCGCGCCGGTGAGCGCGGCGGCGTCGAGATGGGGACCCTGCCGGGCCTGCTGC
>NZ_JACEXH010000080.1:0-15419 GCF_014525465.1 Actinotalea sp. JY-7885
GGGCACGGCGTCGGGCACAGCGCCGGCGGGCGGCGGGTCCGCCGGCAGCGCGTCGCGCAGCGCCGCGTGCATCTGGGCCGTCGTCCGGCCCAGCTCGCCGGCCAGGTCCGCGAAGTCCTCGTCGTCGCGCGCGCAGCGGCAGGCGAGCTCGAACCCGTCCTGCGCCTCGACGACGAGCTCGCTGACGACGCCGAGGTGCCCGACCTCGCGGCCGTCCCCGGCGGGCCAGGACGCGGCGAGCCACGCGAGGGGCCGCGGCACCCCGCGCCAGCCCGTCCCGCTCAGGGCCAGCGGCACCTCGACGTCGGGGTTGGCTCCCGCGCCGACCACGCGGAAGACCTTGAGGATCGCCGGGGGCGTCGCCCCGGGGAGCAGGACCGAGGTGTTCGACTGCTCGCCCGTCATGACCCGGGCGCCCGCGAGGTCGGCGTCGGCGACGTCGTCCCCGCGCGCGGCGGCGAGCAGGGCCCGCAGGAAGGCGGGGTCGTGGGTGCCGTCGAGGACGAGCGTGCCGTCCCCGAGGCGTCCCACGACGCCGCCGGTGGGCTCGGTGCCGTCCCCGGCGGGCCGGCGCAGCACGACGGGCACCTGCAGCAGGCCGCCGCCGGGCAGCCGGCGCAGCTCGACGCGGACCTCCGCCTCGCCCCGAGGGTCCGCGAGGGGCACCACGGCGACGACCGGGAGGGCCCCGGCGGTGCCCTTGGCGGGGTACCAGCGCTGGGCGGGCAGCCAGGCGTCGAGCAACCGCGCGAGCTCGTCGTCGGTGGCGCGCGCGTCCGGCGCGTCCGCGGCGATCGCGCGGTCGGTCGTCATGGTGTCCATCGGACCTCCCGGTCGGTCGTGCGTGGGTCGGACGCGTCGCGGGCCGCTCAGTCCTGCGTCACGGCGAGCCAGAAGAAGTCGCGCGACCCGAGCGTCAGCTGGACGGAGCCGTCGGCGCCCACGGTGGGGAAGGGGGCGCCGCCGAACAGGTCGCTGAGCGCGGCGCCGGCGTACTCCGGCAGGCGCAGCATCGCCGCGCGCGGCGTCGCCGCGAGGTTGGCGACGCACAGGACCGTCTCCTCGCGGTTGCGGCGCAGGTAGGCCAGGACCGCGTCGTTGTCGCACGGCACGACGACGAACTCGCCCGTCCCGAACACCGTGTGCTGGCGGCGGACCGTCAGCATCCCGTGCACCCAGTGCAGCAAGGAGGTCGGGGTCGCGAGCTGGGCCTCGACGTTGATCGTCGCGTGGTTGTGCACGAGCGACTGGATCACCGGCAGGTAGAGCTTGCCGGGGTCGGCGGTCGAGAACCCCGCGTTGCGGTCCGGGGTCCACTGCATCGGGGTGCGGACCGCGTCACGGTCCGGCAGCCAGATGTTGTCGCCCATGCCGATCTCGTCGCCGTAGTACAGGCACGGGCTGCCGGGCAGGGACAGCAGCAGTGCGTGGGCGAGCTCGATCTCCGCGCGCGAGTTGTCGAGCAGCGGTGCCAGCCGGCGCCGGATCCCGACGTTGGCGCGCATGCGCGGGTCGGGCGCGTACCAGCCGTACATGGAGGCGCGCTCCTCCGTCGAGACCATCTCGAGCGTCAGCTCGTCGTGGTTGCGCAGGAAGGTGCTCCACTGGCCGCCGCCGGCCGGGATCCGCGGGGTGTCGGCGAGGATGTCGACGATCTGGTTCGCCCGCTGGTCCTTGATCGAGTAGAAGATGCGCGGCATCACCGGGAAGTGGAAGCACATGTGGCACTCCGGCGCCTCCTCGGTGCCGTAGTACGGGATCACGTCCTCGGGCCACTGGTTCGCCTCGGCGAGCATGATCCGGCCGGGGAACTCCGCGTCCACCATCGCGCGCATCTCGGCCAGGTACTCGTGCGTGCGCGGCAGGTTCTCGCAGTTGGTCCCCTCCTCCTCGAAGAGGTAGGGCACGGCGTCGAGCCGGAAGCCGTCCACGCCGATGCGCAGCCAGAAGCGGGCGACGTCCTTCATCGCCTCGCGGACCATCGGGTTCTCGAAGTTCAGGTCCGGCTGGTGGCTGAAGAACCGGTGCCAGAAGTACTGCCGGCGGGCCGGGTCGAAGGTCCAGTTCGACGTCTCGGTGTCGACGAAGATGATGCGGGCGTCCTCGTAGCGCGTGTTGTCGTCGCTCCACACGTAGAAGTCGCCGTAGGGCCCCTCGGGGTCCGAGCGGGAGGCCTGGAACCACGGGTGCTGGTCGCTCGTGTGGTTCATGACCAGGTCGATGATCACCCGGATGCCGCGCTCGTGGGCGCGCGCGATCAGCTCGGTGAAGTCCTGGATCGTGCCGTACTGCGGCGCGATCGCGGTGAAGTCGGCGACGTCGTACCCGCCGTCGCGCATGGGCGAGGGGTAGAAGGGCGGGAGCCAGAGGCAGTCGACGCCGAGCCAGTGCAGGTAGTCGAGGCGCTCGATCAGGCCGCGCAGGTCACCGGAGCCGGCGCCCGTCGAGTCCGAGAACGAGCGCAGCATGACCTCGTAGAAGACGGCCGTCTTGTACCACTCGGGGTCGTCCGAGAGCCCGCCGGCGGGCGGTGGTGGCGCGAGCGCGCGGGTCGGTTGCGGCCGCGCCGGCAGGGCCCGGTGGGGGTCCGGCGAGGGGTGAGCCGCGGGGGCTGTGGGCTGCTGGGGCGGGGGCGGGGGGATCATCTGGTTCTCGGGGCGGTCGGTGCTCACAGGGTCCTCACACCGATGATATGAGCGCACTGGGCCCATGGGTCCAACCGCACGTACGGGTGGGAGCCCCACGCGTAGACGGCGCCCGAGAGCAGGTCGTGGGCCGCGAAGGCGGGGGAGTCGCCGTCGGCCGGCGCGGGGACGCCGATCGCCGCCAGGTCCAGGTCGATGACCGCCTCGCGGGTGGCGTGCGGGTCGGTGTTGACGACGACGATCACCGTGTCCGCCCGGCCGTCGGGCGACTGCTCGGCCGTCACGCGGCGCGAGAAGCACAGGACGGCGTCGTCGCTCGTGGGGTGCACGGTCAGGCCCCGCAGGCGCTGGAGCGCCGGGTGCTCGCGCCGGATGGCGTTGAGGCGACCGAGGAGCGCGCCGACGCCCGTGGCCTCCGCGGCCTGCCAGTCGCGCGGCTTGAACTCGTACTTCTCGTTGTCGATCTGCTCCTCGGCACCCGGCCGGGCGACGTTCTCGACCAGCTCGTAGCCCGAGTAGATGCCCCACGTCGGCGAGCCGGTCGCGGCGAGCACCGCGCGGATCGCGAACGCCGGGGGACCGCCGTGCTGCATGTACGGCGTGAGGATGTCGTGCGTCGTCGGCCAGAAGCTGGGACGCATGTAGGCGGCGGCCGGGCCGGAGACCTCCTCCAGGTACTCGGCCAGCTCCTCCTTCGTGTTGCGCCACGTGAAGTAGGTGTACGACTGGTGGAAGCCGATCATGGCCAGCGTGTGCATCATCGCCGGACGGGTGAAGGCCTCCGCGAGGAAGATCACCTCGGGGTGCGACGCGTTGACGTCGGCGATGATCCGCTCCCAGAAGGTGAGCGGCTTCGTGTGCGGGTTGTCGACCCGGAACGCCGTGACGCCGTGGTCGATCCAGACCTGGAGCACGCGGCGGATCTCCGCGTAGATCCCCTCGGGGTCGTTGTCGAAGTTCAGGGGGTAGATGTCCTGGTACTTCTTCGGCGGGTTCTCCGCGTAGGCGATGGTGCCGTCGATGCGCGTCGTGAACCACTCCGGGTGCTCGGTGACCCACGGGTGGTCGGGCGAGCACTGGAGCGCGAGGTCGAGCGCGACCTCGAGCCCGTTCTCGCGCGCGACGGCGACGAAGTGGTCGAAGTCCTCGAAGGTGCCCAGCTCGGGGTGGATCGCGTCGTGCCCGCCGTCGGCGGAGCCGATCGCGTAGGGGGAGCCGGGGTCTCCCGGCTCCGTCTTCAGGGAGTTGTTCCGGCCCTTGCGGTACGTCGTGCCGATCGGGTGGATCGGGGTCAGGTAGGCGACGTCGAAGCCCATGGCGGCGATCGCGGGCAGCCGCTCGGCGGCGGTGCGCAGCGTGCCGGAGCGCCAGGTGCGCGTGGCCGCGTCGTACTCGGCGCCCTCGGACCGGGGGAAGAACTCGTACCAGGCGCCGACGAGCGCACGCTCGCGCTGCACCAGGAGCGGGTAGGTCGGCGAGGCGCTGACGTGCTCGCGCACGGGGTGGCGGGCGAGCACGGCCTCGACCTCGGGGGCCAGGCCGGCGGCGAGGCGCGCGGCGGGCGGGCGGCTCGTGTCCCGCAGGGCCAGGACGGCGTCCCGGAGCGTCAGCGCGACGTCGTCGGGCAGCCCCTCGCGCGCGGCGGCGCGCTCGAGCAGCGCGGCGCCCTCGGCGAGCATCAGCTCCACGTCGACGCCCGCCGCGACCTTGACGGCGGCGTCGTGGTGCCAGGTGCCGTACGGGTCGGACCAGCCCTCGACGCGGAACCCCCAGGTGCCCAGCGCGTCCGGGACCAGGTCGGCCCGGTAGCTGTCCAGGCCCGCGTTGACCACCGTCATCGGCACGGACGCGTGGTCGGAGCCGTCGGGCGCGACGAGCACCGCGGTCGCCGCGACGGCGTCGTGCCCCTCGCGGAAGACCGTCGCGGTGATCTCGACGGCCTCGCCGACGACGGCCTTGGCGGGCCAGCGCCCGCACTCGACGACGGGACCGACGCCCACGACGGGGATGCGGCCGATGCGGACCGGTGGGGCAGGGGGCGGCGGGGGGACCGCAGCGCTCACCGCGTCCGGCCGCACGTCGGCGGCCGCGGCGCGCGCGGAGCGTCGGGTGGTCTTCCGGGAGGAGCTGGACGGCGTGCGGGGCGTGGGGGGAGGCGAAGACGGCGTCACACGCCGAACCTACCCAGCCCCGCGGGCCGACGGCATCCGGACCGGCGGGAGGGCCCCGTCCGGTCCACGAGGTGGACGCGTCCGGTCGACCACGCGGGTGCACGGGGGGACAGGTGGGCGCAAACGTTGCAGAGACTTGCAGCAACACTGGCCCCGGCCGTGTCGCTGCGTCTACGCTCACGATCGTGAGAGCCATCCGCCGATTCACCGTCCGCACCGTCCTCCCTGCCGAGCTCGCAGATCTCGACGAGCTCGCGCACAACCTGCGCTGGTCGTGGCACGCCCCCACGCGCGACCTGTTCGCCGGGATCGACCCACGGCTGTGGGAGAGCGTGCAGGGCGACCCGGTCGCCCTCCTCGGCGCCCTCGGCCCGGACCGCCTGGCGGCGCTGGCCGCCGACGGGGACTTCGTGGCGGCGGTGCGCGGCGCCGCGTCCGACCTCGCGACGTACCTCACCGAGGACCGCTGGTACCAGCGGGCCGCCGCCGCCGACGACTCGCTCCCCCGGGCGATCGCCTACTTCTCGCCCGAGTTCGGCATCACGTCCGTCCTGCCGCAGTACTCCGGCGGCCTCGGCATCCTCGCCGGCGACCACCTCAAGAGCGCGTCGGACCTCGGCGTGCCGATCGTCGGCGTCGGCCTCCTGTACGGCGCGGGCTACTTCAAGCAGGCGCTGACGCGCGACGGGTGGCAGGTCGAGAGCTACCCCGTGATCGACCCCGACGGGCTCCCGCTCACCCTCCTGCGCGAGGCCGACGGTACGCCGGCGCGCGTCTCGCTGCCGCTGCCCGGTGGCCGCACGCTGCACGCCCACGTGTGGAAGGCCGCCGTCGGCCGCGTGCCCCTGCTGCTGCTCGACTCCAACGTGCCGGAGAACGACGAGCTCGCCCGCAAGGTCACCGACCGCCTCTACGGCGGCGGCGGCGAGCACCGCCTCCAGCAGGAGCTGCTGCTCGGCGTCGGCGGCGTGCGCGCCCTGCGCCTGTGGTCGCGCCTGTCCGGCGCCCCCGTGCCGGAGGTGTACCACACCAACGAGGGCCACGCCGGCTTCCTCGGGGTGGAGCGCATCCGCGAGCTCGTGGGCGAGGCCGGGCTGGCGTTCGACGACGCGCTCGAGGCCGTGCGCGCCGCGACCGTCTTCACCACGCACACGCCCGTCCCCGCGGGCATCGACCGCTTCGAGGCCTCGCTCGTCGCGCAGTACTTCGGCGGCGACCTCGCCTACGACGGCGTCCCGGTCGAGCGCGTGCTCGCGCTGGGCGCCGAGGACTACCCGGGCGGCGACCCGACGCTGTTCAACATGGCCGTCATGGGCCTGCGCCTCGGTGGCCGCGCGAACGGCGTCTCGCTGCTGCACGGCGAGGTCTCCCGCGGCATGTTCAACGGCCTGTGGTCCGGCTTCGACCAGGCCGAGGTCCCGATCACGTCCGTCACCAACGGCGTGCACTCCCCGACGTGGGTCGACCGCAAGCTGGTGGACCTGGCGACGTCGCGCCTGAGCCACGCCGAGCTCGAGGAGGGCACCGGCTGGCTGCGCCCGGACGGGGTCTCGGACGAGGAGCTGTGGGGCATGCGCCGCACGCTGCGCGCCCAGCTCGTGGCCAACGCCCGTGAGCGGGTCCGCGAGTCGTGGCGCCACCGCGGCGCCAGCCCGGCGGAGCTGGGCTGGGTCGACGAGGTCCTCGACCCCGACGTCCTGACCATCGGCTTCGCCCGCCGCGTGCCGACCTACAAGCGCCTCACGCTGATGCTGAGCGACCCCGAGCGCCTGCGCTCGCTGCTCCTGCACCCGGAGCGTCCGGTCCAGCTCGTCATCGCGGGCAAGTCGCACCCCGCCGACGACCAGGGCAAGCGCCTCATCCAGCAGCTCGTCCGGTTCGCCGACGACGCCGGCGTGCGGCACCGCATCGTGTTCCTGCCGAACTACGACATCGCCATGGCGCAGCAGCTCTACCCCGGCTGCGACGTCTGGCTGAACAACCCGCTGCGCCCGCTCGAGGCGTGCGGCACGTCGGGCATGAAGGCCGCGCTCAACGGTGGGCTCAACCTCTCGATCCTCGACGGCTGGTGGGACGAGTGGTTCGACGGCGAGAACGGCTGGGCGATCCCCACGGCCGACGGCGTCGACGACCCGGACCGCCGTGACGACCTCGAGGCGGCCGCGCTCTACGACCTCGTCGAGAACCAGGTCGCGGCGCGGTTCTACGACCGCGACGAGCGCGGGCTGCCCGTGCGCTGGCTGGAGATGGTGCGCCACACGCTGGCCACGCTCGGCCCGAAGGTCCAGGCGACGCGCATGGTCGGGGACTACGTGCAGCGCCTGTACACGCCGGCCGCCGTCGCGGGCCGCGCGCTGAACGGCGACGGCTTCCCGGGCGCCAAGGAGCTGGCGGCGTGGAAGCAGCACGTGCGTGCCTCGTGGCCGCACGTGCGCGTGGACCACGTCGAGTCCGTGGGCGTCGGCGAGGTCGCCCAGGTCGGCGACGTGCTGCAGGTGCGTGCGTACGTCTCGCTCGGCGACCTGCGTCCGGAGGATGTCCGCGTCGAGGTCGTCCACGGCCGGGTCTCGGAGGCCGACGAGCTGAGCGACGTCCGCCACCAGGAGCTCGCGTGGTCCGAGGCGTACGAGGCGGGCCGGCACGCGTTCGCGGGTGACGTGCGCCTGACGACGTCGGGGCCGTTCGGCTACACCGTGCGCGTCGTCCCCAAGCACGAGCGTCTCGCGTCGGTCGCGGAGACGGGGCTCGTCGCGAGCGCCTGACCCGACCGGCCCGACGGCCCCGTCCCCACCCGGGGGCGGGGCCGTCGGCGTCCGGGGGCGTCCGGCGGCTCAGGTGCCCGTGTGCGCGGCGGCCGAGCGGCCCGCCACCCGGCCGGAGAACAGGCAGCCCCCGAGGAACGTGCCCTCCAGGGCGCGGTGGCCGTGCATGCCGCCCCCGCCGAAGCCGCTGGCCTCGCCCGCCGCCCAGACGCCGTCGAGCACCGTGCCGTCGGCGCGCAGGACCCGGCCCTCGAGGTCGGTGTGCAGGCCGCCGAGCGTCTTGCGCGTGAGGACCGAGAGCCGCACCGCCAGCAGCGGCCCGTCGGCGGGGTCGAGGAGCGGCGCCGGCGGGGCCACGCGGAGGACGCGGTCGACGACGTACCGGCGCGCCATCGCCGTCGCCACCACCTGGGGGTCCTTGCCGAGGCCGGAGGTGACCTGGGCGTCGCGCGCCCGGATCGTGCGCTCGAGGGCGCCGGCGTCGATGCGGCCCGTGCCCGTGAGCGCGTTCATCCGCTCGGCGAGCGCGGCGGGCGTGTCCGCCCAGACGAACTCCTCGCTGCCCTGCGCGAAGCGCGCCACGGGCAGGACCGCGCCGGGCAGCGCGCGCTGGAGCACGGCGCGCGCGTCCTTGCCGGTCAGGTCCGGGTTCTGCTCGGAGCCGGAGAGGGCGAACTCGGTGTTCATGATCGTCTTGTTGAGCACGAACCAGGAGTGGTCGTCCCCGCGCCCGACGACGTGCCGCAGCGCACCGAGTGCGTCGAACCCGGGGAACAGGGGTGCCGGCAGGCGCCCGCCGTCGGCGTCGAGCCACAGCGAGCTGGGGCCGGGCAGGATCCGGATGCCGTGCCGGCTCCAGACGGGGTCGGGGTTGGTGATCCCCTCCGGGTAGTGCCACATGCGCCCGCCGTGCACGACGGCGCCGCCCGCGTCCGCCGTCGCCGCGATCATCGCGCCGTCCACGTGGTCGGGCACGCCCGAGAGCATCCGCGCGGGCAGCGCGCCGTGCTCGGCCGGCCAGGCGGAGCGCACGAGGTCGTGGTCGGCGCCGAGGCCGCCGGAGGTCACGACGACGGCGGGCGCGTCCACCTCGAAGGTCCCCACGACCCGACGGCCCGAGGGCGCCCCGCGCGCGGCGGCGTCGGCGGCCAGCACCTCGCCGCGCACGCCGGTGACCCGGCCGTCGGTGGTCACCAAGCCCGTGACCCGGTGGCGGACGCGCACGTCCACCAGCCCGGCCGCGCGGGCCTCGCCCAGCGCCCGGACGAACGGCGCGAGCACCGCGGGTCCGGTGCCCCACGTGATGTGGAACCGGGGCACGGAGTTGCCGTGGCCGCCCGCGGGGTAGCCCCCGCGCTCCGCCCACTGCACGGCCGGGAAGAAGCGCACGCCGAGGGCGTGCAGCCACGGCCGCATCTCGCCGGCGGCGAAGTCCACGAAGGCGTGCGCCCAGCGGCGCGGGTTCTCGTCGAGCGGGTCGTCCGGGTCGAAGGCCGCCGAGCCGAGCCAGTCCGCGAGGGCGAGCTCGGCGCTGTCCCGCACCCGCAGGCGGCGTTGCTCGGGGGAGTCCACGAGGAACAGCCCGCCGAACGACCACCACGCCTGCCCGCCGAGGCTCGCCGCCGGCTCCTGCTCGAGCAGCAGCACCCGCCGCCCGGCCGCCGTGAGCTCCGCCGTCGCGACGAGCCCGGCGAGGCCCGCCCCCACGACCACGGCGTCCACCGGCGCCGCCCCCCGACCCGACCCAGTCCCGACCCCGTCGTCGACCATGGCGGCACCCTACGACCCCGCCGGGGTCGGTGCCGTGCTACGCGGAGGTGTACAGGCGCAGGCTCAGCGGGTCCATCACGGTCCGGTCGCCGACCGCGGGGTGCAGCGCGCCGGTGACCACCGCTGTCCCGCGCTCGTCGGGGTGCTCCCACGTCGAGTCCCAGCGCAGCTCCCAGCGGTCGCGCGGGCCCGGCGCGAGCACGATGTCCGCCTGGTCCAGCAGGCCGTTGACCACGAGCAGCGCGCTCTGGCCGTCCGTCGTCGACCGGATCATCTGCAGGACGCGCGCGGCCGGGTCGTGCCACGCGTCGTGGTCGAAACCGCTGCCGTCCGCGCGGCGCCAGTCCAGGTCGGGCCAGGGCGCGGGTCCGCGCGGCTGGCCGCGAAAGAACTCACGGGACCTCAGCGCCGGCACCGTGCGTCGCAGCTCGAGCAGGTAGCGCGTCGTCGCGAGGAGGCTCTCGCGCCACGGCGACAGGTCCCAGTCCACCCAGGACGTCTCGTCGTCGAGGCAGTACGCGTTGTTGTTGCCGCGCTGGGTGCGGCCGAGCTCGTCACCGGCCGTGATCATCGGGGTGCCGGCCGCCAGCAGGAGCGTCCCGAGGAGGTTGCGGATGGAGCGCCGGCGCAGGGGCAGGATCTCCAGGCCCACGCCGGCGCCCCGCACCGGGCCCTCGAACCCGTGGTTCCACGAGCGGTTGTCGTCGGTCCCGTCGCGGTTGTCCTCGCCGTTGGCGTCGTTGCGCTTGTGCTCGTAGGCCACCAGGTCGGCGAGCGTGAAGCCGTCGTGCGCCGTGACGTAGTTGACCGACGCGGTGACGCCGCGCATGAGCGGCGGGTCGCTGTAGCCGAAGAGGTCGGCCGACCCGGCGAGCCGGGTCGCGAGGTCACGGACGCCGTGGCCGGGGCGGCCGTGCGCGGCCTGCGCCGGGTCCGCGAGCCAGAACGAGCGCACGGCATTGCGGAAGCGGTCGTTCCACTCCGCCATCGGGTCGGGGAACGCGCCCGTGCGCCAGCCGCCCGGCCCGACGTCCCAGGGCTCGGCGATGAGCTTCGTGCCCGCGAGCACGGGGTCCGTCTGCAGCGCGACGAGGAAGGGGTGCCGCGGCGTGAAGCCGTCCTCGTCCCGCCCGAGCGTGACCGCCAGGTCGAAGCGGAAGCCGTCGACACCGACCTCGTCGACCCAGTAGCGCAGGGAGTCCAGCGCAAGCTGGACCACGCGGGGCCGGCGGAAGTCGAGCGAGTTCCCGCACCCGGTGACGTCGGCGAAGCGCGCGGGGGAGCCGCCGTCGTGCAGGTAGTAGACGGTCGGGTCCAGGCCCCGCCAGCTGAGCTGGGGACCGTCGGTGCCGCCCTCGCAGGTGTGGTTGTAGACGACGTCGAGCACGACCTCGATCCCGGCCGCGTGCAGCAGCCGCACCATGCCCTTGACCTCGGCCAGGACGGCCTGGGCGCCGGCGTCCTGCGCGGCGCGCGTCGCGTACTCGGGGTTCGGTGCGAAGAAGCCGAGCGTGTTGTAGCCCCAGTAGTTCGTCAGCCCGCGACGCACGAGGTGCGGCTCGCTCGCCATCGCGTGGATGGGCAGCAGCTCGAGGGTCGTGATCCCGAGGTCGCGCAGGTGGGCGATGGTGGCCGGGTGCGCGAGCCCCGCGTACGTCCCGCGCAGCTCGGGCGGCACCCCGGGCAGGCGCATCGTCAGTCCGCGCACGTGCGCCTCGTAGAGGACCGTGTCCTCCCACGCGACGTCGGGCCGCGGCACGGGCGGGGCGTCGAACCGGGGGTCGACGACGACGCAGTGCGGCACGGCGGCGCGCGAGTCGGTCGGGTCCGGCTCGGGGGAGGGGCCGACGGTGCGCCAGTGCTCGTCCACGCGCTGGCCGTGCACCGCCTGCCCGAGGACGACGTCGCCGACCAGCCCGCGGGCGTACGGGTCGACGAGGAGCTTGGCCGGGTTGTACCGCAGCCCGGCGGCGGGGTCCCAGCGGCCGTGGGCCCGCAGGCCGTAGCGCTGCCCGGCCCGCACGCCCGGCACGTGGGCCCACCAGACGCCGTGGCGCGGGCCCTGGAGCCGCACGCGACGCTCCGACCAGCCGTCGGGGGCGCCGGGGTCCGGGTCCAGGAGGCAGAGGTCGACGGCGTCGGCGTGCGAGGCCAGGACGGCGACGTCGATCCCGTCGCCGACGAGGTGGACGCCGAGGCGGGCGGGGGCGCGGTCGGGGGGAGCGCTCACAACGCACAGTCTGGACCACGCCCGGCGCCCGCGCGGCCAGACGTCCGCGCTCAGCGGTAGCCTTCGGGGGTCGACGAGGTGTGGGCGCTCGGGCCCGCCGGAGTGGGAGAGCGTGCTGATGAGGATCGTCGTGTGCGTCAAGCACGTGCCCGACCTGCAGTCGGACCGTCGGTTCACCGACGAGGGCCGCGTCGACCGGGACCAGGGTGACGGCACGCTCAACGAGCTCGACGAGAACGCGGTCGAGGCGGCGGTCACGCTCGCCGAGCAGCACGGCGGCGAGGTCGTCGCCCTGACGATGGGCCCGGCCGACGCCGAGGACGCGGTGCGGCGTGCGCTCCAGATGGGTGCGGACGACGCCGTCCACGTCGTCGACGACGCGCTCGCGGGCTCCGACGCGTTCGGCACCGCCCTGACGCTCGCCGCGGCCGTCCGCCGGATCGGCGAGGCCGGTCCCGTGGACCTCGTGGTCACGGGCATGGCCGCGCTCGACGGGCTCATGTCCGTCGTCCCGACGCTGCTGGCGGGCCACCTGGGCCTCGCGCAGGCGACCCTCGCCGCCGAGGTCACGCTGGACCCCGCCGCGGCGACGGTGCGCGTACGGCGCGAGCTCGACCACGCGAGCGAGGTCGTCGAGGCCCCCCTGCCCGCGCTGGTCAGCGTGACGGACCAGGCGAACCAGCCCCGCTACCCGAACTTCAAGGCGATCATGGCGGCGCGCAAGAAGGCCGTCACCGCCTGGACGCTCGCCGACCTGGGCCTGGACCCCGCCGAGGTCGGCGACGCCGGCGCCCGCACGCGGGTCCTCGAGGCCACCCCACGACCGCCGCGCGAGAACCGGGTGCTGGTCACGGACGAGGGGGACGCCGGCCTGCGGCTGGCGGCCTTCCTCGCCGAGAACCGCCTCGTCTGACGCGCCCACCCCACCTGCCGGAGGACCGATGACCACCGCCGCCCCGGGCGCCGCGCCCGTGCTCGTCGTCGTGGACCACCACGACGACGCCCCGCGCTCGTCCGCCTACGAGCTGCTGACCGTCGCCCGGACCCTCGGTCCCGTCGAGGCCGTCTGGTTCGGCGCCGCGCCCGAGGCCGCCGTCGACCGGCTCGGCGCCTGGGGCGTCGCGCGCGTCCACGCGGTGCCCGCGGCCGCCGACCTGCTGCCGCCCGAGCGCGGGGAGGCGCTGGCCGCCGTGGTCGAGGCCGTGGCGGGTCCCGGCGCCTCGACGGTGCTGCTGGCCTCGACCTTCGAGAACAAGGAGACCGCCGCCCGGCTCGCGCTCGCGACCGGGGCGGGCCTCATGGTCGACGCGGCCGCGCTCGAGGCCGGTCCGGACGGCCGGGTGGTCGCGGTCCAGCAGGCGTTCGCCGCCACGTGGACGCTGCGGGCCTGCACCACGACCCCGCGGGCCGTGGTCGCGCTCAAGCCCAACGCCGTGGCCGCCGTCGCGCCGGACGGCGCCCCGACGCAGCCCGAGGTCCTCACGCACGACGTCGTCCCGGCGGCGGGTCCCGTGGCGCGGCTCGTCGAGCGCACGCCGCGGCCCGCGTCGGACCGCCCCGACCTCGGCGAGGCCCAGGTCGTCGTCGTCGGCGGGCGCGGGACCGAGGGCGACTTCTCGGCGGTCGAGGAGCTCGCCGACGTGCTCGGCGGCGCGGTCGGGGCGACCCGCGTCGCGACCGACGAGGGCTGGATCGGCCACGAGGCGCAGATCGGCCAGACCGGCGTGACCATCACCCCGCGGCTCTACATCGGCGCCGGTGTGTCCGGTGCGGTCCACCACCGCGGTGGCATGCAGGCCTCGGGAACGATCGTCGCCGTCAACTCGGACCCCGAGTCGCCGATCTTCGAGATCGCCGACTTCGGCGTCGTCGGGGACCTGTTCACGGTCCTGCCGCAGGCCGCGGCGGAGATCCGCCGGATCCGCGGCGAGGCCTGACCCCGGCGCAGGACGTGCGCCGGGTGACGGCCTGACGGCTAGAGCCCGCGGAGCCAGCCGAGCGCGGCGACGCCCTGCGCGCGCTGGAACGCGCGCAGGTTGGCGATGCCGCGCGGTGCCGGCTGCAGGGAGCCGTGCAGGAAGTAGCCGGTGATCCCCGCCAGCGCCGCCCGCACCGCGTCGGGGTCGGCGCCCGCGGCGGTCGGGTGGGCGGCGAAGATCTCGGCGGGGTCGCCCCCGCCCTGCATCGCGACGCTCGGCAGCATCGCGAGGAGGTCGAACCAGCGCGCGCCGTCGGTGGCGGCGTGCGGCCAGTCGATGATCCAGACCCGGTCGGGCGCGAGCATGACGTTGTCGCCGCGCAGGTCGCCGTGGACGAGGGTGTCGCCGGCCACGGCGGGGACGGCGGCGCTCGACCACTCGACGAGCCGGTCCAGGTGGGAGCGCAGCCACGCGCCCTGGGGGCCGAGCTGCTCCACGGCGCGGTCCACCGCGGCGCCGTCAGCCTCGAGCCGCGCGAAGCCCGCCATGACGCCGGCGACCGCCTCGCCGAGCGGCGGCAGGCCCGCGGGGCCGGGCGTGCCGGCGTCCGCCAGCTCCGTGACCGCCGCGAGCACGCGCGACAGGTCCGTGGGCCGCCAGGGCAGCACGGGGGACGAGCCCGCCACGACCTCGAAGCCCAGCAGCACCCACCAGCCGTCGTCGTGCGACCACAGGAGCCGCGGCGCCGGGACGCCGGGGGGCAGCAGCCCCGCGGCCAGCCGCTCGTGGCGGGCGAGCTGCGGGGAGTCGGGGTTCTGGTCGGGGCTGACCGCCTTGACGAAGACCTCGGTGCCGTCGGCCAGCTCGAGGGTCGCGGCGTAGCCCGGGCTGAAGCCGCTGGTCGCGCTCGTCTCCGACATGACCTGCGCGCCCGCGAGCTCGGCGATCCGCGCGCGGACCTCGCGCGGGAGGTCCGCCCAACCGAGGCGGGACCCGCTGAAGGCCGGGGGCGCGGTCGCTGGGGTCACGGCGGCATTCTGCCAGTCGGGTGTGTCCGCGCGGTGACGGGTGTGGGCAGGCCGCGCACGCGAGCGCTCCTAGACTCACCGGGTGACGTACCTCGACCACGCGGCGACCACGCCGATGCACCCCCGCGCGATCGAGGCGATGGTCGACCAGCTCGGCCGCACCGGGAACGCGTCGTCCCTGCACGACGCGGGCCGCGCCGCGCGTCGCGTCGTCGAGGAGTCCCGCGAGGCAATCGCCGCACGCCTCGGCGCGCGGCCCAGCGAGGTCGTGCTCACCGCGGGCGGCACCGAGGCCGACAACCTGGCGCTCAAGGGCGTCCTGTGGGCGCGCCGGGCGCAGGACCCCCGCCGCCGGCGGGTCCTCGTCTCGGCCGTCGAGCACCACGCGGTCCTCGACCCGGCGCACTGGCTCGCCGAGCAGGCGGGTGCCGAGGTCGTCGTCCTGCCCGTCGACGACCGCGGCCTCGTGGACGTCGACGCGCTGCGCGCCGAGCTCGCCGCCCACCCGGACGAGGTGGCGCTCGTGAGCGTGATGTGGGCCAACAACGAGATCGGCACCGTGCAGCCCGTGCGTGCGGTCGTCGCGGCCGCGCACGCCCACGGCGTCCCGGTCCACGCCGACGCCGTGCAGGCGGTCGGGCAGCTCGCGGTGGACTTCGGCGCGAGCGGGCTCGACGCGGTCACCGTGTCCGGCCACAAGCTCGGCGGGCCCGTGGGCGTCGGGGCGCTCCTGGCCCGGCGCGAGCTGGGCCTCGTGCCGGTGCTGCACGGCGGCGGCCAGGAGCGCGGCGTGCGGTCCGGGACCCTCGACGTCGCCGCGATCCGGGCGTTCGCGGTGGCGGTCGAGGAGGCGGTCGCGGACCAGCCGGCGGAGGCGCGCCGCCTCGCCGCGCT
>NZ_JACEXH010000081.1:0-15178 GCF_014525465.1 Actinotalea sp. JY-7885
GCGCCCGGATCGGTGCCAAAACTGGCGCCGGGCGGGTCGGGCGGGCGGGTCGGGCGGACGGGGCGAGGGCGCGGAGACGGGTCGGGGCGAGCTGGGCGGGGCGGGCGGGGCGGAGGGCTGGGCGAGCGGGTCGGGGCGAGCGGGTCGGGGCCGGCGGGGGTTCGTCGAGCTGGTCGTCGGCACGGGGCGGGACCGGCGGGACGGTGAGGTGGACGACCTTGTCCCGGCCGCGGACCGGGCGCACACTGGCCGGACCTGCGACGACGCTGGAGGCGCTCCGTGGCCACCGATCCGAGCACGATGAGCGGCACGATCGACCCCGCCCCGATCGTCGAGGCCCTCTACACGGACGGGATCACCGCCCTGCGGGGCGCGTTCCCGGTCGAGTGGGCGGACCGCATGGCGCAGGACGTCGAGGCGGCGTTCCAGGAGGCCCGGGGCCGGCCCGACGGCGCCGTCGGGCGCGGGCCGAACCGGTGGTACGTCGAGATCCACCCCGAGCAGCTGCGCGGGTTCGTCGACCTCGTGACGCACCCGTGGGTCAGCGCGACCTGCCGCGCGGTGCTCGGCGACGACTACGAGATCGTCGAGGTCGGCTTCGACACCCCCTACCCGGGCGCCGTCGACCAGCCGTGGCACCGGGACTTCCCGATGCCCGAGGAGACGCGGCGCGACCGCCGGCTGACCTCGCTCGCCTTCAACCTCACGTGCGTCGACACGACGCCGGACATGGGCCCGTTCGAGATCGCACCCGGGACGCAGTGGGACGACAGCCCGGACCTCGAGCACGGCATGTTCCCGCCGACGTCGCACTACGACCGGTACCGCGCGCTGGCCGTGCGGAAGCTGCCGCAGCGCGGCGACGTCTCGGCTCGGTCGGCCCTGACCATCCACCGCGGCACGACGAACCACTCGCAGCTCGCCCGGCCCGTCCTGGTGCTCGGCGTCGACGCGCCGGGGGCGGGCAACGCCGAGCACCACGACCTCGCGGTGACCACCGGCTACTGGGAGGCGCTCCCGCAGGAGGTGCGCGACCACCTGCACTGCCCGGTCGTCGACCAGCTCACGCCCATCACGCAGAAGCACACGATCGAGGGCCTCGTCATGGGCGCCGCGGAGTGACGCCCGCCTGAGCGGCCCGTTGACCCCGGGTCCGTGCCCAGTCGACCTGCGGATCCGGGACCGCGACGCCTGACCGCCCGCGCCGTCAGACGTCGTCGGCCGCCCACCTGGCGACCACCGCGCGCAGCACCGTCAGGTTGCGGTTGGTCGCCGGGCCGAGCGCCCGCTCGACGACGGCGTTCGTCAGCCGGGCCGTGTGGTACTGCTCGCCGAGCATGAGGTGCACCGCGCGCCCGTCCACGCGAGCGACCTCCTGCGCGGTGCTGCGCGCCTCGATCGTCGCGACCTGCTCGGCCGTCGGCTCGTGCTTGAGGAACGAGACGTAGTGGTTGCCGCCGTGGCCGAAGGCCTCCGCGGCGGCGAGGACGTCCCGCAGCTCGGCCGGCGTGAACACGATGGTCGGCACCTCGAACCCGGCGGCTGCGCGGAACGCGTCCTCGAGGGCCGTCTCGATCACCGTGCGTGAGGCGAGGTCGCTCTCCAGGCGCACGTTGCCCGTGTTGATGTGGGTCGCCACGCCCGTGAAACCGGCGCCCTCGGCGGCGGCGGCGATCGCCTCCTTCGCGAACTTCCGGCGCGCGCCCAGGTTGATCGCCCGCAGGAACGCGACGTAGGTGGCCATCCCGCCATCCTCCTCGCGCCGCGGCGGTCAGGCGCCCGCGGACTCGTAGCGGCGCAGCCCCCGTCGGAACAGCCAGACGCCCATGCCGACGCACCACGCCGCCACGAGCGGGGTGAGGACACCGACCCACGCCGACGAGCCGTGGCCGAGGACGGCGGCGACCGGGAAGAAGGACACGAACGCGAACGGCAGCACGAACGTGATGACGGCCTGGATCCCGAGCGCGTAGATCGTGATCGGGAACCGTGCGAGCTCGCCCAGCGAGTGCAGCGAGAAGGCGAACGTGGAGAACGGTGCGTTGATCCAGAACGCGGAGGCGTTGGAGGCGAGATTGAGCCCGATCTTCACCGCGACGCCGCTGACCAGCAGGACGACGGCGAGCAGGACCCGGCCCACCGTCCAGTCGATGTCGACCTGCTGGACCGCGGCGATGATCAGGCCGATGCCCATGGTGATGTTGCCCAGACCGTTGAGCCCGACGTCGATGCTCATGACCTGCAGCACGGGCGAGTACGGGCGCACGAGCACACGGTCCAGCTCGCCCTGGTTCACCAGCCACGCCAGGCGCCACGTCCCCTCGAAGAAGAGCGACCCCACCCCCTCCGCGATGTAGACCATCGCGTACACGAGGACGATCTCCCAGAAGCCCCACCCGTTGATCTCCGGGATCCGCCGGAACACCGTCCACAGGAACACGAGACCCACGGCCTGCGTCATCACCGCGGCGACCATGAGGATCCAGAAGTCCGCCTCGTACTCCATGACGGAGCGGATCTTCGCCCCGAGGCTGCGTCGGTAGAGCCACAGCGCCCGACGCACGGGGCCGCGCTGCACGACGTCGGTCGGTGCCGTCATCCCGCTCACCCCCCGTGCACCGTGAGCCGGCGCGACGCCGCTCGCCACGCGGCGCGCGCCGCCCACCAGAGCAGCAGCGTCCAGCCGAGCTGTCCGCCGAGCCGCCACCACAGCTCGGCACCCTCCAGCCGGCCGAGGTAGAGCATGGCCGGCGTGTAGGCCATGGCCTGGAAGGGCAGCACCTCGGCGATCACCCGGAGCCAGTCGGGGAAGAAGGCGAGCGGCACCATCGCGCCCGAGAACAGCTGCTGCAGCGCGAGCCGCGCCCAGCTCACGCCCATGTAGCTCTGCGTCCAGAAGCACAGCAGGCCGCTCATGTAGACGATCGTGAACTTCAGCGGCACGACGGCGAGGATGCTCACGACGAACAGGGCGAGCGTGCCTGGGGGAGGCACGGCCACGCCGCCGAACACGGCGAGCGCGCCGACGGCGACGAGCGCGCACGCCACCAGCTCGAACGCCGCGAAGCCGAGGGCCTCCGCGAGCCGCGCGCGCTGGTAGTCCACGGGCTTGGTGAGGTCGACCGCGACGGACCCGTCCTGGATGCGCTGCGCCATCCGCCAGTCGGTGTACGTCGAGACGACCGTGCCGGAGACGAACCCGATGAGCAGGTAGGCCTTCATGTCGGGCCACGTGAAGCCGAGGGGCTGCTGGCCCTCGCGCAGGATCGTGCGCCACAGGTAGAACAGCGACAGCAGCAGGAACAGGTTCCCGAGCAGCCCGAGGAAGAACTGGAGCCGGTACGCGAGCAGGCTCTTGAACGCGGTGCCCGCCAGCGCGCGGTACGCCCCCAGCGGCACCCGGGCGCCGTCGGGCGCGCGTCCCGGCGCGACGACGTCGGCCGCTGCGGCACTCACGTCGCCTCCGCCTCGCGCGCCGCGGGTGCGTCCAGCTCGAGCTCGCCGAGGTAGAGCTTGCGGATGACGTCCTCGATCCGCGGCTCCTCGATGGCGACGTCCACGACCTCGGCGACGCCGAGCACACCCGTCAGGACGCGGCCGGCGTCGAGCACGAAGCGGTCGAAGCGCACGGTCACCTCGCGCTCGTGGGTCCCCGCGGCGACCGCCGCGGTCGGCAGCGCGGCGGCGAGCGGTGCGAGGGCGGCGACGGGCTCGCGCAGCTGGAAGGTCATGGCACGGTCGCGCGCGTAGCGGTCGGTCACGGCGGCGAGCGACCCGTCGTAGACGGTCCGGCCGTCGTCGATGATCACGATGCGGCGGCAGATGTCCTGGATGTCGCCGAGGTCGTGCGTCGTGAGCACGACGGTGGTGCCCCCGTCGACCAGCTCCTTGACGAACGCGCGCACGCGGTCCTTGACGGAGATGTCGAGGCCGATCGTGGGCTCGTCGAGGTAGACGATCGGCGGCTCGTGCAGCAGGGCGGCGGCGAGGTCCGCGCGCATGCGCTGGCCGAGCGACAGCTTGCGGGCCATCTGGGGGAGGAACTCGCCGATGCCGAGGATGTCGTCGAAGCGCTCGAGCCGCTCCCGGTAGGCGCGATCCCCGATCCCGTACATGTCCCGCAGCAGGCCGAGGGACTCGCGCACCGGCAGGTCCCACCACAGCTGCGTGCGCTGGCCGAAGACGACGCCGATCTGCCGGGCGTTCTCGATCCGGCGCTCGTGCGGCACGAGGCCACCGACCCGCACCTGGCCGGCGGTCGGCACGAGGATGCCGGTCAGCATCTTGATCGTCGTCGACTTGCCGGCCCCGTTGGGGCCGACGTAGGCGACCGCCTCGCCCGCGTCGATGGCGAGGTCCACGCCGTCGACGGCGACGTGCTCGGTGAACCGCCGCTGCACGAGGTGCTTCAGGGAGCCGGCGAGCCCGGGGCCCTTGTCGGCACGTCTGAACACCTTGGTGAGCCCGGTGGCTTCGATGAGCGGCACGGCGCGAGTGTGGCAGCGGGGTGTGACGTGGGTCACCGTCTTTACCGGTCCATCCCGCCTGCCGGACGGGCCGCCGTCGTCGAGCGGTTGTGGCCCGCGGCATCGTCGCTAGGGTGCTGAGCGTTGCCTGGACCGTCTCAAGGGGGAGATGTCATGGCCGGACGTGCGGACTCGGCGCGGGGTGCCACGGGCGGTGGCACGGAAGGCGGCGGGGGTGCCCTCCTGGAGCAGGATCCCGGCCTGCCGCCCGTCGCCCTCGACCCGGACGTGATCGAGGCGGAGGGCCGCCGCTGGACTCCGGCGCGCATCGCGGTCTGGGCCGCGATCGCCCTGCTGGGCGGCGTCGCCTGGGTCGTCATCGCGGTGGTCCGCGGCGAGACGGTCAACGCGATCTGGTTCGTCTTCGCCGCCGTGTGCACCTACCTCATCGCCTACCGCTTCTACTCCCGCTACATCGAGAAGCACCTGCTGCGCCCGGACGACCGGCGCGCGACGCCCGCGGAGTACAAGGGCGACGGCAAGGACTTCGTCCCGACGGACCGGCGCGTGCTGTTCGGCCACCACTTCGCGGCCATCGCCGGTGCCGGACCGCTCGTCGGCCCCGTGCTCGCCGCACAGATGGGCTACCTGCCGGGGACCATCTGGATCATCGTCGGCGTCGTGCTGGCCGGGGCGGTGCAGGACTACCTCGTGCTGTTCTTCTCGATGCGGCGCGGCGGCCGCTCACTGGGCCAGATGGCGCGCGACGAGCTCGGCGTGATCGGCGGTACCGCCGCCCTGCTGGCGACGCTCGTCATCATGATCATCATTGTGGCGATCCTCGCGCTCGTCGTCGTCAACGCGCTGGCCGAGAGCCCGTGGGGCGTGTTCTCCGTCTCCATGACCATCCCGATCGCCCTCTTCATGGGCTGCTACCTGCGGTTCCTGCGGCCCGGCAAGGTCACCGAGGTCTCGCTCATCGGCTTCGTGCTGCTGCTCGCGGCGATCGTCGGCGGCGGGATGATCGCCGACACCGCGTGGGGCGCCGACGTGTTCACGCTCGACAAGGTGACCATCGCGTGGGCCATCGTCGTCTACGGCTTCATCGCGGCGGTGCTCCCGGTCTGGCTCCTGCTCGCGCCGCGCGACTACCTCTCGACCTTCATGAAGATCGGCACGATCGTCATGCTGGCGGTCGCCATCGTCGTCGTGCGGCCCGTGCTCGAGGTGCCGGCCGTGAGCGAGTTCGCGCGCAACGGCCAGGGACCCGTGGTCGCCGGGTCCCTGTTCCCGTTCCTCTTCGTCACCATCGCGTGCGGCGCGCTGTCCGGGTTCCACGCGCTCATCTCGTCCGGCACCACACCGAAGCTCGTCGAGAAGGAGCGGCAGACCCGCCTCATCGGCTACGGCGGCATGCTCATGGAGTCGTTCGTCGCGATCATGGCCCTGGTCGCCGCCCTCTCGATCGACCGCGGCATCTACTTCGCGATGAACGCCTCGGCCGCCGCCACCGGCGGCACGGTCGAGGGCGCCGTGGCGTTCGTCAACGGGCTGGGCCTGACGGGCGTGGAGCTCACGCCCGAGATGCTCACGCAGACGGCGCAGGACGTGGGCGAGGAGACGATCGTCTCGCGCACGGGCGGCGCGCCGACGCTGTCCGTCGGGCTGGCCCACATCATGCAGCAGCTCGTCGGCGGCTCCGGGATGATGGCGTTCTGGTACCACTTCGCGATCATGTTCGAGGCGCTGTTCATCCTCACCGCCGTCGACGCCGGAACGCGCGTCGCGCGCTTCATGCTCCAGGACAGCGTCGGCAACGTCGTGCCCCGCTTCCGTGACACGTCGTGGCGGCCCGGCGCCTGGCTCGCGACGGCCGTCATGGTCGGCGCCTGGGGTGCCGTGCTCCTGATGGGGGTGACCGACCCGCTCGGCGGCATCAACACCCTGTTCCCGCTGTTCGGCATCGCGAACCAGCTGCTCGCCGCCATCGCGCTCGCGGTGTGCATGGCGATCGTCGCGAAGCAGGGGACGTTCCGGTACCTGTGGGTGGTGGTCCTGCCGCTGACGTTCGCGACGGCGGTGACGGTGACGGCGTCCCTGCAGAAGATCTTCTCGCCCGTCCCGGCGATCGGGTACTTCGCGCAGCACAGCGCGTTCCGTGAGGCCCTGGCGGCGGGGGAGACGAGCTTCGGGACGGCGACGAGCGTCGAGGCGATGCGCGCCGTCGTGCGGAACACGATGATCCAAGGTGTGCTGTCGGTCGTGTTCGTGACGCTGACGCTCGTCGTCATTGTCACGGCCGTCGCCGCCGTGTGGCGCTCGTTCCGGTCGGGCGGCGCGCCGAGCGCCGAGGAGCCCGCCCGGCCGTCGCGCCTCTACGCGCCCGCCGGGTTCGTGGTGACGCCGGCCGAGAAGGAGCTCGAGGCGCGGTGGCGCGAGCATGACGCCGCCCACCCCGAGGCCGTGCACGCGAGGACGCACTGATGGCCGCCGTCGCGGGCCCCGACGCCGTCGTGCGCGGCGTGCGCGGCCTGCGCCGCTACGTGCGCGCACTGCTCGGCGAGGACGCCTATGAGCGCTACCTCGAGCACGAGGCGGCGCACGGGCGGCGGCCGGGTGACGCGGGCGTCATGGGCGAGCGGGAGTTCTGGCGGGACCGCACGGACCGCCAGGACCGGGCGCCGCAGGGGCGGTGCTGCTGAGCGCGCCGGGACTCACGCCTCCGGCGTCGTGCCCTCGCCGGCCTCGGTCTCGGCGCCCGTGCGCGCCTGACGACCCCGCTGCCAGTCGGCGTCGTCGTTGACGTACGCGTAGAAGAGGCCGATGAGCAGGCCACCGCCGATGAAGTTGCCTATCAGTGCGATCCCGACGTTGCCGGCCGCGAGCCCGATGTCGATGCCGTCGCGCAGGCCCACGATGGTGAACAGCACCGTGTTCGCGACGGAGTGCTCCAGGCCGAGGAACGCGAAGATGAACACGGACATGATCATGGCGAGGCTCTTGGTGAGGTCGTCGCGGATCAGGCCGTTGTAGACCAGCAGCATCGCCATGTTGATGCAGAAGTTGCACAGGATCGCGCGCATGAGCAGGTCGACCCAGCCGCCCGGGCCTGCGGCGACATAGTCGAGCTTCACCGTGACGGCGTGCACCATCTCCGCGAGCACCGGCCCGTCGGCGAGCGACGAGAACCGCAGGAGCAGCGCGATGACCAGCCCGCCGATCGCGTTGCCGAGGAAGCACAGGCCCAGGACCCGCAGCGCCTTGCCCCACGTCGTGCGCCGGTGGTAGCCGCCGATCGCGACGATCATCATGTTCGAGGTCAGCAGCTCGGACTTGGTGTAGTAGATGAACACCAGCGCCCAGCCGAACGTCAGGGCGCCGACGATGAGGCCGAGCGGCCGCAGCGTCGAGCCGCCGACGTCGATCGCGTCGAACGCGGCCACGATGGCGTAGTTGGTCATGTAGAACAGCCCGGCGAAGATGCCCGCCATGGCGGCGCGCTGGAGGTAGCGCCGTGCCAGCTCGCCCGACATCGCGATCTTCGTGTCCAGCGCCTCGAGCGCCGTGCTGATGAAGAGCTTTCCCGGGAAGAGCGACGCAGGATCGGCCATGGGTACCACGCTGCCACGTCTGGGACCGCCCAAAAGCCCCATCGGGGCCGGACGTCGAGCCTGATGCGTCACACCGGCGCGTCACGCCGGTGCCTCACACCGCCCCGAACCCCTCAGTCGTCGGGGCCGCGCTCGATCGTCCGCCGGGTGAGCATGTGCTGGCCGACGACGAGCATCCCGACGCCCCAGAGCCCGTACTGCTCGGTCGTGGTGACGGCCTCCGCCCAGGCCGGCGAGCCCGCCTGCGCGCTCAGGCCCCGCGCGACGCCGTTCCACTTCAGTGCGTAGGCCAGGCTCGCCAGCCCGGAGACGGTCACGGCGCCGCCGACCGAGAACCACCGCAACGCCAACGGGCCCCACGACGACGTCGGCTTGGCTGCACCGACGGGCCCGGAGGGGGCCTCGTCGGCGGGCATCGGGTGGGTCGCCACGCGTCACTCCCTCGCTCGGCGGCCCGGACGGCCGCACGGTGGCGCGAGCGTAGGGGTGTCCCGGGGTGGCAGGGTGCAGACATGCCGCAGCGCGCCGTCATCGACACCGCCGACCTCGCGGCCGCGCTCGCGGCGCCCCGGCCACCGCTCCTCCTCGACGTCCGGTGGACCCTCGCCGGCGCGGACCCGGCGTCCTACCGCGCGGGGCACGTCCCCGGCGCCGTCTTCTGCGACCTCGACGCCGACCTCGCGGCGCCGCCGGGGGAGGGCGGCCGGCACCCGCTGCCGACCCCGGCGGACCTCGAGCGGACGCTCCGCCGGCTCGGGGTCGCACCGGACCGCGACGTCGTCGCCTACGACGGCGGCCCGGGCGCGGCCGCCGCGCGCGCCTGGTGGGTGCTGCGCTGGGCGGGTCACGAGCGCGTCGCCGTGCTCGACGGTGGTCTGCCGGCCTGGGTCGCGGCCGGGGGCGCGCTCGAGGCGGGCGACGTCGTGCCGGTGGCCACACCCGACGCCGTCGTGCGCCCGGGTGGGCTGCCGACCGTGACGGCCGACGACGTGCTGAGCGGACGCGCGGGCACGCTGGTGGACGCCCGGGCCGCCGAGCGGTACCGGGGCGAGGTCGAGCCCGTCGACCCGGTCGCGGGCCACATCCCCGGCGCCGTGTCCGTCCCGACGACCGCGCTCTACGACGCCGACGGGCGGCTGCTGCCGGCCGAGGCGCTGGCGGTGGCGCTGGAGCCGGCCACGCACGGGCCGGCGGCCGCGTACTGCGGCTCGGGCGTCACCGCCGCGCAGGTGGTCCTCGCGGCCGACGTCGCCGGCCTGCGCCTGGCGCTGTACCCGGGCTCCTGGTCGCACTGGGTCACGGACCCCTCGCGTCCGGTCGCCACCGGCGCCGAGCCGGGCTGAGCCGGCTCAGCCGCGCACGATCTCCAGCGCGCGACGCTGGTACCAGGCGACGTACTGCTCGTGGCTCCAGCCGAGCTCGCCGGTCAGGCGGTCGTAGGCCTCGGGCATGCCGAGCGCCCAGAGGCTCGCCACGATCTCCTGCGGTGGCGTGGAGGTGGTCAGCCACCCCCGCGCGCGCACGAGGTGCACCATCTGCCCCAGGGAGGCGCGGATGCTCGCCATCATGCGCCGGGCCCGCTCGCGCACGGCCGGCTCGCCGTCGCTCGCGCTCGACAGGGCGCGCCACACGCCCACCACGCGCTGGTTGATGTCCGCCTGGACGTGCGCGCCCACGGCGACGAGCTCCTCCAGCGTGGCCGCCTCGAGGTAGGCCTCGCCGAGGGGGGACTCCAGGAGGGCCATCTCGCCCTCCACGCCGAAGGACACGAGCTCGACCGCCGCCTGGAGCAGGTCCAGCTTCGGACCGTGCCCCTGCACCGTCTCGACGGAGACGCCGGCGAGGGCGGCGATGTCGCTCAGCTTGGTCGCGCGGTAGCCGCGCGACCCGAAGAGCTCCGCGGCGGCGCGGACCACGCGTTCGCGCGTGGCCCGGGCCTGTTCCTGGCGCAGCTGGGAGATGTATCGACGCGGTGCGGTGGCCTGGGACATAGTGACTCCGGTCATGCCGTACTGAACCCCTCGGGGCTGTAACGACCACACCGTACCCCCCGCAGGAGGGCGAATGACTTCAGTTCTGCTCTGCGCCGTGCCGCTCGCGGGCCACGTCGCACCGATGCTCGGGGTGGCGCAGGCCCTCGGCGAGCGCGGCTTCCGGGTCCGCGTGCTCACCGGCCGACGCTTCGCCGACGCCGTGCGCGCCACCGGCGCCGAGCACCTGCCGCTCCCGCCCGACGCCGACCCCGACGACGACCTGTCCGACGTCACGTCGGCGGCGCCCGGTCGGCGACGCCCCACCGGCACGGGCTCCCTCCGCGCGACGATCGCGCGCGTGTTCCTCGACCCGGCGCCCGGCCAGTTCCGCGCGCTCACGGCGGCGCTGGCGGCCGAGCCGACGGACGCCGTGGTCGCCGAGGCGGCGTTCGTCGGTGCCGCCGCGCTCGCCCACGTGCCGCGGGACCGTCGTCCGGCGGTCGTCGCGTGCGGCATCGTCCCGCTCGGCGTGATGAGCCGCGACGCCGCCCCGTTCGGACTCGGGCTGCCGCCGCGGGGCGGGCCGCTCGGTACGGCGCGCAACGTGGCGCTCAACGCCCTGGTCCGCCACGTCGCGCTGCGCCGGTGCCAGCGGCAGGCCGACGAGACCATCCGGGCGCTGTCGGGCCGCGGGCTCGACGGCTACTTCATGGACTGGCTCCTCGCGGCGGAGCGCATCGCGCAGCTCACGGTCGCCGAGTTCGAGTACCCCCGGCGCGACCTGCCCGCGTCGCTGCGCTTCGTCGGGCCCGCGAGCCGGCTCGCCCCGCCCCGGGGCACGACGCCGCCGTGGTGGGACGAGCTCGACGACTCGCGGCCCGTCGTGCTCGTCACCCAGGGCACGCTCGCGAACAGCGACCTGGGGCAGCTCGTCCACCCCACCCTCGACGCGCTCGCCGACGCCCCCGTGAACGTCGTGGTGACGACCGGGGGGCCGCCGGTCGACGTCCTGGGGCCGTTGCCCGCCAACGCGTTCGCCGCGACCTTCGTGCCCTACGACCTGCTCATGCCGCGGGTCGACGTGTTCGTCACCAACGGGGGCTACGGCGGCATCCACCTGGCGCTCGAGCACGGCGTGCCGGTCGTGGTGGCCGGCGACACGGAGGACAAGCCCGAGACCGCCGCCCGCGTGGCGTGGGCGGGGGTCGGCGTGAACCTGCGCACTGGCACGCCCCGCCCCGAGGCCGTGCGCTCCGCGGTGCGCCAGGTGATCGGGGACGGCCGCTACCGCCAGGCCGCCGGGCGGATCGGTGAGGCGATCCGCGCGGCGCCGGGAGGTGAGGGGCTCGCCGCGCTCGTGCGGGAGGCGATCGCCGACGACGGCGCATCGGTTCCGGTGCGCGGCGCGCGGCGCGTGGGGTGACGGTCGGGGCCGCCGGGGTCGCGGCCCGTCAGGCGAGCGACAGCTCCCGGGCGCCGTCGCCGTGCAGCGGCCGCCCGAGCACGCGCCCGGCCTCGTCGGCCGGCAGCGCCCGCGCGTAGAGCCAGCCCTGCGCGTTGCCGCAGCCCATGGTGCGCAGCAGGTCCGCCTGCTCGCTGCGCTCGACGCACTCCGCGATGACGTCGAGGCCGAGGCCCGCGGCCATGGTGACGATCGCACCGAGGATCACCGCGGGCCGACCGACCTCCGCCAGGTCGCGCACGAAGGCCCCGTCGATCTTGAGGGTGTCGACGGGGAAGTCCTGGAGGGTCTGGAGCGACGAGTGGCCCGTGCCGAAGTCGTCCACGTGGAGGCGGAAGCCGCGCGCGCGCAGGTCCGTCATGATCGCGCACGCGCGGTCGACGTCGGCCATGATCACCGACTCCGTGATCTCCAGCACCAGCGCGGAGGCCGGCACGCCGTGGCGCGTGGTGGCCTCGACCACGGACGGCACCAGGAGGTCGTGCCAGAACTCGAGGTGCGAGACGTTGACCGACACGCTCACGCCGCTGTGCTCGCGGCGCCACACGGCCAGCTGCCGGCACACCTCGTCGGTGATCCAGCGGCCGAGCGTGACGATCGCGTCCGAGTCGACCATCGCCGGGAGGAAGGCGCTGGGCAGGAGCAGCCCGCGCTCGGGGTGCTGCCAGCGCACGAGGGCCTCGAAGGCGGTCACCTCCGTGCCGTCGAGCGGCACGATCGGCTGGTACTGGACGACGAACTGCTCCTCGGCCAGGGCGGTGCGGATCTCGGACTGGGACCGCAGCCGGTCGGTCGCCTGCGCGTGCATGCCGGGGTCGAAGACGGTCGCCGTGCCCCGCTGGGTCTCCTTGGACCGGTACATCGCGGTGTCGGCGTCGCGCAGCACGTCCTCCGCCGAGGCGTAGCCCGTGGCGGAGCTCGCGATGCCGACGCTCGCGGTGACCGCGACGTCCTGGTCGCCCAGGTGCACGGGCCGCGCGATGGCGACCTGCAGCCGATCGGCGACCTTGAGGAGGTCCTCGGAGACGGGGTTGGCGAGCAGCACGGCGAACTCGTCGCCGCCGAAGCGGGCGACGATGTCCACGCCGCGGATCTGCGAGCGCATCCGGCGCGCGACGGCGCGGAGCAGGTCGTCACCGGCGAGGTGGCCGAGCGAGTCGTTGACCAGCTTGAAGCCGTCCAGGTCCAGGAAGATCACGGCGTAGGAGGCGCTCGGGTCGCGCTGGGTGACCGCGATCGCCGCGGCCAGCCGGTCGAGGAACAGGCGCCGGTTCGCCAGGCCCGTCACCTCGTCGTACATCGCGGCGTGACGCAGGCGCTCCTCGAGCTCGCGACGCGCCGTGGTGTCCGACACCGAGCCGACCATGCGGGCGACGCCGCCGTCGTCGTCGGGCACGGCGAGCCCTCGGCTCAGCACCCAGCGGGCACCCGCGTCGCCGTCGAGGCGGTACTCGACCTCACCGGACGTGCCCGGCTGGCCGGACGCGATGCGCATGGCCCGTTCGGCACCCTCGCGGTACTCGGGCGCGATGCGAGCCATCCACTCGGTGTGCGTCACGTCGCCGTCCTCCGGCAGGCCGAGCAGGATCCGGCACCGGTGCGAGAGGTAGAGGTGGCCGGTGCGGAGGTCGTACTCCCACAGGCCGTCCTGGGCGGCGCGGACCGCCCAGGCGTACCGCTCCTCGCTCGCGCGGACCGCGTCCTCCAGCTGCTCGCCCTCGAGCGCGCGGAACAGCAGCTCGGCCATGTGGTGGTACGGCTCGCGGGACGACGTCGTGTCGACGCGGCCCAGCAGGGCCAGCAGCCCCCACGAGCGGTCGCGGGAGGCGACGGGGATCACGAAGCACATGTCGCCGTTCTCGGCGTCGCCGGCGGCGGCGAGCGCCTCACCGGGGAAGTCCCGCACGTCGACGAGGTCACCCACGGCGTACGGGTGCGCGCCGTGCGGGTCGTGGACCCCGCTCACGCGCAGCCGCCCGTCCTCGGCGGGGCCGTCCCAGAGCGCCAGGACGGCGGACCGGATGTCGGTCTCGCGCAGCCACGCGAGCGAGCGCAGGGTGGCGCCGTCGCTGCGCAGCACTGCGCTCGCGACCTGCTCCTGCTCGAGGGCCGAGCGGTCGAGGCGGCGCTCGCCGTGGCGGTGGCCGTGCGCCCGCAGCTCCCACAGCGCCGCGGCGACCTCGGCGGCGCCGACGGCGCGCGGGCCCGAACCGGAGTCCGCGGCGCCCTCGACGACGTCGGCGAGGTGGTCGGACAGGTCTGCCGCGAGATCCTGCAGGTCCTCCGCGTCGCGCGTGAGGCCGGCCAGCCGGCGCACCGCGAGCGTCACCTCGTCGCCGGCGGGCAGCGTCGGGGCGAGGGAGAGCCGCTCGAGCTGCTCGACCGTCTCGACGAGCGCGGCCTGCGAGGCGGTGGGCCGCCCGCCGGCCAGGAGCGCGGCCACGGGGCTGCGGACCGAGGGGACCGCCGGGACGCGGCGGGCGGAGTGGGGGGTGCCGAGAAGGTCCTCGCGGCACCCGCACGAGCCGCGCCGGGCCATGACGATGGTCTCCGGGACGTAGCTGCCCGCGGGGACCTCGCGCCCCTCGATCGTGCCGATCAGGAGCCGGGCGGCGAGCCCACCGACCTCGCGGAAGCGCTGCCCGACGCTCGACAGGCTGGGCGTCGTGTGGGCGCCCTCCTCGAGGTTGTCGAAGCCGAGGACGGCGAGGTCCTCCGGGACGCGTACGCCCGCGCTCGTCACCGCGCGAATGAGGCCGATGGCGTTGTTGTCGGTCGCCGTGATGACGGCCGTCGGCGGGCGGGGGTGCGCCAGCACGCGAGCGGCGGCCGCGGCACCGGCCTGCTGGGAGAAGTCGTCCGCCGGGATGTACAGGTCGTCGTCGCAGTCGAGCCCGCGGGCCGCGACGGCGTCGCGGAACGTCGAGAGGCGCTCGCGGAAGTCGCGCATGTCGAGCGACCCGACGAAGCCGATGCGCCGGTGCCCGTGGTCGGCGAGGTGCTGCACGGCGGCGTCGATCGCGATCGCGTTGTCCGGCATGGCGACGGGACCGTCGAAGCCGTCGTGCACCTCGCTCGCGAGGACGATCGGGAAGCCCTGCTCACGCAGCGCCTCGAGGTACTGCGGCGTCGCGGAGTTGGCGATCGAGATGACGCCCGCGACGCGGTTCCAGGCGAGCGGCAGGGAGAAGCGCGGTCCGAACGAGCGGTCACCGTGACGTCCGCCGGGGTCACGGGTCTCCGCGACGACGACGTGCCGGCCCGCCGCGGCGGCGGTGCGCAGCACGCCCGTGAGCATCTCGCCGTAGTAGTGCCCGCCGCTGTGCAGCGTCAGCACCAGGATGTTGCCTGCCGTCGGCGTGGGGTCCGCCATCACCGGTTACCGTCCTTGGTTCGTCCGCGTGAGCGCGCCCAGGTCGTGAGCGTGCACACTCGTCATCGGCGGTGCTGCGCCGGTTGTGAGGGATCGTCCGGTCTCGGGCGGGCCCGGGTCTGCGCCAGGGCGCTTCCGCGGGGACGCCTCAGCTGCAGGTGTCGCAGACGCCCGTGGCGGGCAGGGCCATCGAGCACGTGGGGCAGATGACCGGCGCGACCTCGCGGGCCGCGGGCGCGCGGGTCGTGGCCGACGGCGTGCGGGGGGCGCGCGGCGCGCGCGGGGTCCGGGTC
>NZ_JACEXH010000007.1:0-39216 GCF_014525465.1 Actinotalea sp. JY-7885
GGAGGCCGGCGCGTGGGAGCCCGTCCTCGACGACGAGCCGCTCGACGCGGTCGAGGGCTGGCTCGAGCCGCACCCGGGCCTGCCGCGCGCGGGCGAGGGCGGGCTGCGCGCCTCCCTGCTCGGCACCCCCGTGGGTCAGCGGCTCGTGGCGGCGCGCCGCGTGCTGCGCGCCGGTGGCCCGACCGCGCTCGTCCGTAAGGTGGTGCAGGTGGCCCGGCGGGGCGCCTGAACCGAGGCGTCCGGACCGCCCGAGTCCTCATCTGCGCCCAGCGCCTGACGAAATGACCTCCGTGCACCCTCTGCGTCGAGTCCTCGCCTCCGTGACCGCGACAGCCCTGCTGGCCGCCGGGCTCGTCGGCCTCGCCGGCGCCCCCACGGCCACGGCCGCCGAGGAGGTCTACCCCGCACCCGCCTCCGGCCAGTGGACGGTCGACGGCCGCGCCTGGGGCCACGGCCGCGGCATGTCGCAGTGGGGCGCCCAGGGTGCTGGGCTCCAGGGGCGATCGGCTGACGAGATCCTGGCCTTCTACTACCCCGGCACGACGCCGGGGACGATCGCCGGCCAGTACGTCACGGTGGCCCTCACCGCGTACACCCCGACCACGTCGGTCACGGTGTGGAGCCCGGAGAACCGCCCGATCCGGATGGGGGAGATCAACAAGGAGCAGGTCCTCCCGCCCGGCCGCTGGACCGTCACCGTCTCGGGGCAGAGCGTCACGGCGCAGCGGCGCTCGGTCCCGGGTGGCGCGGTGACCGAGACGCGCACCTACACCGGCACGCTGCGGTTCGAGTCGCAGCAGGAGTACGGCATGGTCGTCGCGGCCTCCCCGACGGCGACGAGCGGCACGTGGTACCGCGGTGACCTGCGGGTGGTGCCGACGAGCGGCGTCGGCTTCAACCTCACGAACTCGCTGCCCATGGACGACTACCTCAAGAGCGTCGTCCCGCGCGAGTCGCCCTCGAGCTGGGCACCGGCGGCGCTGCAGGCGCAGTCCGTCGCGGCGCGCTCGTACGCCTGGTACAAGGTCATGAACGGCAGCGCGCTGTGCGACACGACCGCGTGCCAGGTGTACTCGGGACGCGGTGCGGCCAACGCCGCGGGGTCGCTGACCACGTCCTACGAGGCCGCGTCGACGAACGCGGCCATCGCCGCCACGGCCGGGCGCATCCAGACCTACGGCGGCAAGGTCGCGTTCACGGAGTTCTCCTCGTCCAACGGCGGATGGACGACGGCGAGCACGCTGCCGTACCAGGTCTCCAAGGCCGATCCCTGGTCGGGCACCGCGCCCGGGGACGACAAGACCCGGTGGTCCGGCACGCTGAGCGTCTCGCGCGTCGCGCAGTCCTGCCCGTCCGGCGGCACCCTGCGCAACCTCGTCGTCGTGAGCCGCACCGGCTCGGGGGAGCTGGGCGGCCGGGTGACGAGGGCGCGGGTCGAGTGCAGCACGGGCAACGCCACGATCAACAGCCCGTCGTTCGGCCTCCTGTCCAGCTGGTGGCGGCCGCGGTCCACGACGCCCACGCTGGAGGGCGTCGGCGTCTCCGCGACGACGATCGACCACGGATCCCAGATGAGCATCGGGGCGACCGCGAGCACCGCCCTCACGTGGACGCTCTCGGTCGTGGACCGCAGCAGCCGCCGCACCGTCCTGACGACCACGGGCACCGCCGCCGCGGGACAGCGCTTCAACGCGACCTGGTTCGGCACCTACGCCCCGCGCCCCGCGGGTGAGCCGGCCTACGTCGGACCGGGGACCTACGACCTCACCCTCACCGGGACGGACGCGGCCGGCGCCACCACGGCGCCGTTCCGCACGACGGTGACCGTGCGCCGTCCGGCGGACCCGCCCCCGGTCGCCGCGGTGCCGCTCGTCGCGAACGCGGGCTACGTGCCCGTGACGCCGACGCGGCTCGTGGACACGAGGACGACGGTGCAGTCGCTCGGTGCCGGCCAGCGCGCCGACGTCACCGTGCTCGGCCGGGCAGGCGTCCCGACGTCGGGTGTGACGGCCGTCGTGCTCAACGTCACCGCCGTCGGGGCCGTCACGGACACGCACCTGCGCATCTGGCCCGCGGGACTCCCGATGCCCGGGGCCTCCGTGCTCAACACGGACGCCCGCCGGACGCAGGCCAGCATGGTCACGGTCGGCGTGGGCGGCGACGGCAAGATCAGCATCTTCAACGCCGCCGGGACCACGCACTACCTGGTCGACGTGCTCGGCTACTACACGACCGACCTGGGCGGCTCCGCGCGGTTCACCCCGGTCGACCCGGTGCGAGCCTTCGACTCGCGGTCGGGCGCACCGCTGACCGACGGCGCCACCCGCGTGGTGGACGTGGCGACGGTGCTCGGCGTGCCCGCGTCCTCGCTGGGCGCCGTGACCGTCAACGTGACCTCGACCCGCGCGTCGGGCAACGGCTACGTCGTCGCGTACGGCTCGGGCGCGCTGCCCGCGACCTCGACGGTCAACCTCGCCCCCGGCGCCGACGTCGCCAACCGCGCGGTCGTGCCGGTCGTCGACGGCAAGATCTCGCTGACGCTCAAGGGGGCGGGGGCGCACGCCGTCGTCGACGTCGTGGGGTGGTACGCGCAGCCCGGCGTGGTGACCGGCACGCTGTTCACCCCCATCCAGCCCTCGCGGCTGCTGGACACGCGCTCGGGCGCACCCTTCGGCCCCCGCGAGGTGCGGTCCGTCCTCGTGACCGGGGGCCAGGTCCCCGCGAACGCCAAGGCCGTGGCCGGCACCCTCACCGCGGTGAACCAGAGCGCGCCGGTCACGCACGCGCGGCTGTGGCCCGCAGGACTCCCGCTGACGCCGACGTCGGACGTCAACAGCGGCAGCGGCAGGACCCAGGCCAACGCCGTCGTCGTCCCGGTCGGTGCGGGGGGGCGCGTGAGCCTCTACAACGACCAGGGCACCTCGCACCTGATCCTCGACGCGGTCGGCTACTTCCACTGACGCGGCCGGGCTCCGGGCGCCCAGGACGCCCGCCCGGATAGCGGGCCGGGGGGTCGCCGTCGCCTAGGCTTGCCCTGCCCTGCCCTGCCCTGCCCTGCCCTGCCCGCGGACGCGGTCGCGCGACCGCCCCCGCCCCAGGTGAGAGGACCTTGATGGCGCACGAGCGCTCTGACGTTGCCACCGACCTCGGCGCCCCGGACCGCACGACACCGCGCGTGCCGGCGCCGGGTGACCCCGCGGAGCAGGCGGTGGCGACCTCGGGGCGCCGTCGGCGGACGGCGGCGGTGGCGATCCTCGTGGCGTTCGTCGCGCTGGTCGTCGCGCTCCTGGCGCTGCCCGGCGGCAAGGTCGTCGGCGACACCACGACGAACATCACGACCACGACGGTCCTGCCCGAGCTCGAGCCGGGCGAGCCGCTGGTCCAGCCCTTCGTCGCGACGGAGGACCGGCTCGCGGCGGTCTACGTCACCTTCGGCACCTACTTCGGCTCGGCGCAGTGCGACCTGGAGATCTCGCTGCACGAGCGCGAGCCGGGCCCCGAGCCCGGGACGGGGCCGCAGGTCGCGGAGCGGGACTGGGCGTGCTCCGACCTCGCCGACAGCGGCCGGTTGCAGGTGCTGGAGTTCGCACCGCTCGAGGACTCGCAGGGGGAGACGTTCGACCTCGTCGTCGAGCGGGTGGACGACGGCGCAGGTCAGGGCGCGGTCGTGTGGGCCGGCGCGCCGGACGGCGAGGCGCTGCCCGTGATCGTGGACGGGGTGGAGGACGAGACGCTGAGCGCGGCCGTGCGGCCCGAGTACGACCCGCAGCCGCACCAGTGGGACCACATCGGCAGGACCCTCGAGCGGCTCGCGGCGTACGGGCCGGCGTGGGGGAGCGCCGGCGTCTTCGCCGGGCTCGTCGTGCTCCTCGGCGCCCTGGTCTCCCTCGGCCCTCTGGCCCTGCGCTCGACGCGGACGCTGGTCGTCCTGGTGGCCCTGCTCGCGGTGGTGCGGGGCCTGATCTGGTCGGCGGCGGTGCCGGCGCTCGAGGGCATGGACGAGCCGGCGCACTTCGCCTACGTCCAGCACCTCGCCGAGGAGGGCGAGTTCCCGGGCCACGTCGAGAACCGGGAGATCTTCAGCGAGCGCCTGCACGGCACGATCGAGGCGCTCAACGTCGAGTCGACCACGCCGGGCGACCGGCCCGACTACTCGCCGGGCGGCGAGGAGCGCACGCTCGAGGAGGTCGAGGACCTCTCGCCGACGGGCGGTGGCGGCGGCCCCGGGAGCATGTACGCGCCCTTCTACTACCTGCCCGGCGTGCCGCTGTACGAGGCGGGCGGCGACGACATCCTCAGCCAGATCGCGCTCGTCCGGCTCTGGAGCGTGCTGCTCGGTGCCGCGGCGGCGGTGCTGCTGGTGCTCATCGGTCGGCGGCTCTTCCCCGCCAGCGGCGCCGCGCAGGGCGCCTTCGCGGTGGCCGGCGTCATGCAGCCGATGGTGGCCCACCAGTTCGCGATCGTGAACAACGACGGGTGGGTCGTGACAGCCGGCTTCGCCGCGCTGCTCGTGGGGCTGGAGCTGGCCGCCCGCGGGCGAGCACCGCGGCTCGCGCTGCTCGCCGGGGTCGTCATCGGCGCCGCCCTGCTCGGCAAGCCGTTCGCGATCGCGTGCGCCGTCCCGCTCGGGGTCGGCTGGCTCGTCGGCAAGGTCCGCTTCCGCGAGCGCTCGCTGCGGGTCCTCGCCGGGGAGGCGGGCCTCGTCGTGCTCGGCTTCCTGCTGACCTACGGGCTCTGGACGCTCAACGCCGCGCGCCTGGAGCTCAACACCTCCGAGGTACCCGAGCAGCGCGCGACCGGGCAGACCGTCCGGGACTTCCTCCTCACGAACTTCGGGGGCGGGCAGCAGGCGCTGCGCACGGTGTGGGCCAACCAGCTGTGGGGCAACTTCGGCTGGGTCCGGATCCCGCTCCCGACGGCGGTGCAGTCGGTGATCTTCTGGGGGCTGGTGCTCCTCGCACTCGGCCTCGCGGCGTGGGCCGTGGTCGCGCTGGTGACACTGCTGCGAGGGTGGCGGGCGCGGGCGGCGGGCGCCCGACCGGGCGCGGGCGACGGGCCCCGGACCGCTGCGGTCCCGGGCGGCCCGCTGCCCGTCGACGTGCGGCTCCTGATGGTCACGGTGACGATCGTCGGGATCGTGGCGACCCTGTACGCGGCGGCGTGGGTCTACTACGCGTCCACCGGGCAGCACGACCTCCTGCAGGGGCGCTACGCGCTGCTGGCCGTCCCCGCGTTCCTCGCCGCCCCGGCGCTGCTCGCCGAGCGCTTCGGGCGCGGTCGCCTCCCGGCCCCGGCGGTCATGATCGCGATCGCGGCGGGGATGGTGGGGCTCAACCTGCTGGGCCTGCTCCTGGTGCTCGAGGCGTTCTACGGCTGAGGCGGGGCCGCCGGCCCGGGCTCCCCGGACGAGGCACGGACGGCGGCGAGGCCCTCCTCGACGTCGCGGCGGAGCAGCGCGATCTCCTCGGCGAGGGTCCGCGTCTCCTCCTCGAGCTGGGAGATCTCGACGCTGAACTGCACGCAGACGATGAGCAGGATGAGGCCGCTCACGAGGAACAGCAGGTTCACGGGAGTCTGCACGCCGAGGAAGCGCGCCAGGTGCCCCAGCACGTCGGGGAAGGCACCGAGCACCACGACGGCGAACGCGAGCGTGATCCACGCGGCCGCGTACTTCTCGCGGATCCGGCGCGAGCGCATGAGGAAGACGATCGCGCCGACGGTGACCAGCGAGGCCACGAGGGCAGTGGTGTAGCCGTTCACGGGTTCTCCTCCGCGGCGACGCGGGCGTGGGTGAGGCGGCTCGTGGGCCGGGTCAGCGCGATCAGCAGGGCGAGCAGCGCCCGGAGCAGGAAGACCGCGGCCTTGATCGGGCCGTGCGACGGCGTGCCGCCCTGGCGGGCCCGCATCGCGACCGGCACCTGGCGGACCACCAGGCCGGCACGCGCCGCGATGACGAGGGACTCGACGGTGTCGCCGAGGTACTCCGCGGGGTACTCGGCGGCGAAGAGCGGGAGCGCGCGGGGGCCGGCGAGCTTGAAGCCGGACGTCGTGTCCGTCAGCCGGGTCCGGGTGACCCGCGACAGGACGACCGACAGCACGTGCATCGCGGCACGGCGCGGGCCCCGCGCGGTGTACGTGCCCGCCCCGGCGAAGCGCGCGCCGATGACGACGTCGGCGTGCTCGGCGCGCGCGGTGCGCAGCAGGTCCGGGATGGCGGCAGGGTCGTGCTGGCCGTCCGCGTCGAGCTGCACGACGGCGTCGTAGCCCCTGCGGTAGGCGTACTTGAACCCGGCCCGCATGGCGCCCCCGACGCCGAGGTTGATGGGCAGGTCGAGGACCGCGGCGCCGTGCGCCCGCGCCGCCTCGACCGTGCGGTCGCGCGACCCGTCGCTGACGACGAGCACGTCGAGGCCGGCCAGCCCCGGCTCGGCGGCACGGACGGCGTCGATCTCCGCGAGCACGCCCGGGAGCGAGTCCTCTTCGTTCCAGGCCGGGATGACGACGAGCAGGCGGTGGAGCGGGTCGGGCGGCACGGGCTGCAGACTACCGTGGGGCCGTACCGGGCGACCGGCGCCTCGACGCCGCGAGGGCGGTGGCTCCGGCCGCCGCGCCGATCACCACGAGCAGGCCCAGGACGGCCCAGCGCCCGTCGACGGCGGTGCTCACCCACCACGACGCCGCACCGGCCACGACGAGGACGGCACCGGAGACCAGCCACGTCGAACGGGCGGGCGCCGCCGACGGGCCCCCGGACATCAGGGCGCCGGCACCGCGGCGCAGGACCACCATGGCCGCGACGGCGGCGAGCACGCCGGCCGCCGCCAGGCCCAGGAGGCCGAACGTCATGGCGAGAGCCCAGCCGGCCGCGATCTTGACCACGGCGTACACGGCGTAGGAGCGCGACTCGAGGCCGGGCCTCCCGGCGGCCCGCACGAGGATCGCGCGGACGGACGTGACCAGCGTCAGCAGGAAGCCCGCCGCGAGGAGCGCGGTCACCTCGGTGACGTCGACGAGCTCGGGCCCGAGCCAGGCGGCCGCGGCGAACGGGAGCACCGCGAGCACCACGGCGCCGAAGGGCAGCGCGAGGGCGAACCACGCGCGCTCGGCGTCGGCCGCCGCGCGCGGAAGCCCGGCGGGGTCGGCACCCGCCTGGACGCTGAGCCGGGTGAAGAGGGGCGTGAGCAGGACGGACGGCGCGAGGCAGACGGCCGCGGTGAGCGGCGCCGCGGCCGACATGCTGGCCAGGGCCGCGGTCGGCAGCAGGATCCCGGCCAGGACCACGTCGAGCTCGCGCTGGGCGACGAAGCCCAGGGCGCTCGCCTGGTTGCGCCACGCGTAGGCCCACAGGTCGCTCGTCTCGGCGCGGTCCGTGGGTCGGCGGACGTCGTGACGCAGGTGGTGCCGGCACAGCCACAGGCCCAGAAGGACGGCGACGACGGCGTCCGCGTAGGAGGCGAGCAGCAGCCCGGGCAGGCCGTGGTCGCCCAGCAGCGCCACGGCGATGCCGAGCGCCAGCACGGCACGCGCCCCGATGCTCAGCCCGGCGACGGCGAGGAACCGGCTGTGCGCTGCGAGGTAGCTGCTCAGGGCCAGGGCGAGCAGCTGCAGCACGGCCAGGGTCCCGGCGTGGCGGAACAGCAGCCGCGCCTGGTCCCGCACGTCGGGCGGGAAGTCGACGACGGCGAGCACGCCGTCCGCGATCAGGGGCCCGGCGAGCGTGACCAGGACGAGGAGGGCGCCGAGCATGAGCAGGACCGATGCCGTGATCCGGCCGCCGAGGGCGCTGTCGCCGCGGCCGAGGGCCACGCCGTGGTACCGCTGCATGATGCCGACGACGCCCAGGTCGGCCGTGAGGAGCAGGTTGATCGTGGTCATCATCAGCGCCCACGCCGCGAAGGAGCCCTCACCGAGGGACGCCAGCACGAGCGGGGTCGCGGCCAGCTGGACCCCCAGCGGCGCCATCCGGGAGACCCCGGCGAGCAGGGCGTCGCGCCGGTAGCTGCCGGCTCCCGCGGGCGAGGGCGCCGCAGCACCCTCCGGCACGGGATCCGGGCCGGGGCCGGACGCGCTCACGCCGGGCCCCCGGGCCGCTGCGCCGGGTCCGTGCGGCCCGCCCAGCCGTCCGCGAGGCCGTGCGCCATGGCACGCAGCCGCGCGGCGCGCGGCGGCTCGAACAGCAGGACGGTCACGGCGACGTACCCGAGGAGCGCGAGGGACGTGGCGACCCACACGGGCTCGCGCCGCCAGTTCTCCCGCGCGAGCACCACGGCGTTGCGCGCGGCCCAGTACAGCCGCCACGTCGGGTGCTGCGTCGAGCGCAGGCGCAGCGGTCCCCAGCCGCGCCAGCGCGTCTCGCCCAGGCTGTGCGGCAGCGGGACGGTCCGGTCCTGCACCACGCGGAAGCCCGCGCGCCGCACGCGCAGGCAGAAGTCCTGGTCGATCGCGTCCACGAAGAAGTCCTCGCGGAACGGTCCGACCGCGTCGAGCACCGTGCGGCGCACGAGCATGCCGGACGTGATCGCGACGACCAGGTCCGCCAGCTCGGGGCGTCGGGCCGCACGGGGGTCCAGGTACCGGCCCGCGCCGGCGTCCCAGGGCACCGGCGTGGCGACCCCGATGGCGGGCTCGCGCTCGAGGTGCCGCGCCAGGGCGGCCACCGCGCCCGCGGGCAGGGCGGAGTCCTGGTCGAGCAGCAGCAGCGCCCAGGCGTCTCGGCTCAGGCCGGACCCGAGGTTGAGCGCGCCGGCGAGCCCGAGGTTGCGGCCGCTGCGCTCCACCTGGACGCCGACGACGTCGCCGATCCGGTCCTGCGCCCCGGGCTCGCCCGTGGGCGTGTTGTCGACGACGAGCACGCGGTCGCACTGGTCCGCGGCGCTGCGCACGACCTCCGCGAGGCGCTCGTCGGGCCGGAAGGCGGTCACCACGGCGACCACCACCCGCTGCGGGTCGCCGGACGGGACGGCGGTGCTCACACCCACCTCCGCACGAGCCGCCACCACAGCGCCAGCGCGGCCTCGGCCGGGGCCGCGGCGGGCGGCAGCGGCATCTGGGAGGAGTCGAACGTGACGGTCATCAGGTGGACCAGATCGCGGTCGGGCACGGTCCGGGACGACTGGACCAGGCGGCGGCGTCGGGCGACGGTGCCGGGGTGGGTCACCAGCCAGCGCCAGCCCCGCAGCTTCTGCCGCCCCCAGCCCTGGGCGACCGCGACCGCCAGCAGCGCCACCTCGAACGCGAGCAGCGGCAGGGCGAGCAGCGCCAGAGTGCGCGCGCCGTAGGCGGTGAGCACGAAGAGCAGGCGGTTGCGCTCGAGGAGGTACATCTTGAGCGGCGACCTGCCGAAGTCGTAGTGGTGCGCGGCGCGAGCCTGGGGCACGTACCGGACCGTGCGCCCGTGCTGCCACGTGCGCCAGCTCAGCTCGAGGTCCTCCATGTAGGCGAAGAACTCGGCCGGGAACCCGCCGAGCTCCTCCCACAGCGACCGGTCGACCGCGAGGCACGCGCCGCTCGCGGACGCCACCGGCCGGGGGACCGCGTGCTGCTCGACCGGGTCACCGAGCCCGCCCGCCCAGCACAGGCCGAGGACGTGCAGCGGGTTGCCGGCCGAGTTCACCACGTCGGGCCGGTCCGCGAGGACGACGCACGCCCCCGCGATGCCCACCCCGGGCTCGGCGAGCGCCTCCAGCAGCGCGGCGATCGCGTCGGGCGCGACGACGGCGTCGCTGTTGACGAGCACGAGCGGGCCGGCCGGCGCGTGCCGGGCGGCGTGGTTCATGCCGCCCGTGAACCCGAGGTTGCGCTCGGGGGTCAGCACGCGCAGGCGCGGGTCCGTCGGCAGGGTGCGCACGGCGTCGGACGTGCAGCCGTTGTCGACGAGGAGGACCTCGAGCTCGACGCCCTGCGACGCGAGCACCGCGGCGACGGCGTCGTGCAGGTACTCCTCGGCGCCGTACGCCAGCATCAGGACCGTGGCCCGGGTCATGCGGCCCCGCTCCTCGCGCGGGCGGTGTCTGCGAGGCGACCGCCGCGACCGCGCACGCCGTGCCACAGGCCGCGCGCCAGCAGCCGTGCGCGTCGCGCGCGCGGCGGCACCGCCAGCACGTAGAAGACCGCGTACTTGGTGATCCAGGCGGCATACCCCCAGCGCCACCACGCCGACAGGAGCCCGGAACGGATCAGGAGCACGGTGTTGCGCGCCATGTAGTAGTTCCGCGCGGGCGAGTGGATGTGCACGTCGCGCTCGCGACCCGGGATCCGCTGGGTGCGGTCGCCGAGGGAGTGGGCGAGCGCGGCGCCGACGACGCCGTAGAGCCCGTACCCGGCCGCGCGGGCGCGCAGGCCCCACTCGAGGTCGATGTGGTCGATGAACCAGCCCTCGTTCATCGGTCCGACGTGGTCCAGGACCTCGATCGGCACGAGGCAGCCGGACGCGATGAGGAACGTCGCCTCGACGAGGGCGCCGTCCGCGTCAGGGACCGTCGCCCGGCGCGGGCCCCAGCGGTGGTCGGAGAAGAGGAGCGCGGCACCCGTGTTGCGCTCGTCCATCGTCACCGGGCCGACGGCGGCGACGGGCTTCCCGCGGCCGGCGGCGGCGCGCTCGCGGGCGTCGGCCAGTCCACCGAGCAGCCGCGCGACCATGTCCGGGGCCGGCAGCGAGTCCTGGTCGGAGAGGAGCACGGCGCGGGCGCCGTGCTCGCGCGCCCACGCGACGCCGGCGTTCTGGGCCGCCGCGATGCCGTTGTTGCTCCCCGTCGCGAGGAGCGTGGCACCGCACGCGTCGGCGGCCTCGCGCAGCGCGGACACGGTCGCGGCGGGGCTGCCGTCGTCGACCACGACGAGGCGGTCCACCTGCGGGGCCAGCGCGGCGAGCAGCGCGGACGTCAGCCCGACCTCCGGCCGGAACGTGACGACGACGGCGACGACGCCCGTCGAGCCGTCCGCCCCGCCGCCCGTCTCAGCCACGCAGGGTCGCGAGGTAGGCGTCCACGTCCTCCTGGGTCGGGAGCAGGCCCTGCTCGCGGGCCTGCGCCAGCGACGGCGCGACGGCGTCCTTGTCGGAGAGCTGCGGCTCGATCGGGCTGCCGTCACGGGCCGTCGTCGGCCAGTCGATGCCGACCTCGGGGTCGAGCGGGTGGATGCCGTGCTCGCGGCCGGGCGAGTAGCCGGCCGAGCAGAGGTACAGGACGGTCGAGTCGTCCTCGAGCGACATGAACGCGTGACCGAGGCCCTCGGGGAGGTAGATCGCCCGGCGGTCGACGTCGTCCAGCAGCACGGCGTCCCACGTGCCGAAGGTGGGGGAGCCCACCCGGATGTCGACCACGACGTCCAGCACGGCGCCCTTGGCGCACGTCACGTACTTCGCCTGGCCGGGAGGCACGTCGGCGAAGTGGATCCCCCGCACGACGCCCGCGGCCGAGACCGAGAGGTTGGCCTGCTCGAGGTCGAACGCGTGCCCGGCGGCGTCCGCGAACGGCGCGGACTTGAACCACTCGAGGAAGACGCCCCGGGGGTCACCGAACTGACGGGGCGTGATCTCCCAGGCGCCGGGGACGGACAGTTCGCGGTACTCCACGGAGCTTCTCCTCGTTCTGCTGGGGACGACGGTCCAGGGTAGCGGCCAGGGGCGGTGCGACCATCCGGGTGAACTTGACCGGGCGCCGCCCGCGGGGCCGGGCGCCAGGTCCCGAACGTCCCGTTCTGGTACCCCTCGTACCCCCTACCGTCGCTCCGATGCCGGTGGTCACCGGTGAGCGCGCAGGCTCGAGGAGTCCCATGTCGCACCACACCCGTACCACCCGGTCACGAGGCGCCGGTCTCAGGCGGCGCGTCCGCAGCGTCGCGGTCCTCGCGATCGCGGCCCTCACCGCCGCCGGCTTCGCACCCATGGCGGCGGCCGCCGACGAGCCGACACCGACCGGCTCCATCTCGGGCCGCATCACGGTGCCGGCCGGTGTGACGGCCGAGGTGTTCGAGGGCATGTCCGTCAACGCCTGGGACCCGCACGGCTTCGGCGCCTCCTTCGGTGCGAGGGTCGGTCTCGACGGCAGGTACACGATCGCGGAGGTACCTCCGGGGAGCTACCAGGTCCAGGTCGACGCCCCGGATGCGAGCGACCTGATCGACGAGTACTACGGCGGCGCGACCAGCGACATGGGCGCCGTCCCGGTCACCGTGACGACCGGGTCCGTGTCCGGGATCGACGTCGCCCTGGACCAGGGCGGCTCGGCGTCGGGGACGGTCACGGTGCCGGCCGGCACCGACCCCGCTGCCGTGCACGTGAACGTGGTCAGCGTGACGCCCGGGATCTGGCGTTCCGTCTACGTCAACCCGGACGGCACCTGGAGTGCCCACGGCCTGGTGCCGGGGGAGTACCACGTGCTGTTCGAGGCCTCCGGCACCTCGCTGATGAGCGAGTACTACCCGGATGCGGCAACGACGCTGGACGCGACCCCGGTGACGGTGACCTCCGGTGCGACGACCCGTTCCCTGGACGTCCGGCTCGACGTGGGTGGCTCCATCTCCGGCACGGTCCAGGTGCCGGCGGGGACCGATGTGAGCCTCCTGAGCGTCGAGGCGACCAAGGGTCCGATGGACAGGGCGGGGTTCGCGCAGGTCGCCGCCGACGGCACGTTCCGGATCGACGGGCTGCGCTCCGGCTCCTACGCCGTGAAGTTCGACGCCTACGGGTCGGAGCTCATGCCGGAGTACTACGACGACGCGGCGACGCGCGAGACCGCCGAACTCGTGGCGGTCGTCGAGGGTCAGGCGAGCACGGGCGTCGACGCGGTGCTCGCGACCGGTGGGGTCATCACCGGTTCCGTCACGGTTCCCTCCGGCGTCGACCCGGTGTCCGTGTACGTCAGCGTCATGCCGATCGGTGGCGGTCAGCCTCGCGGGGCGCAGGTGGGCGCGGACGGTACCTACCGCGTGGCGGGCCTCCGGACGGGCGACCACCAGGTCACCTTCTCCGCGTACGACTCCGACCTCGTCACCGTCGTCCTGGGCGGTGCGGGTGTCGGCGGTGACCCCGTGAGCGTCGTCGAGGGCGAGGTGCTGTCAGGTGTGGACGCGACCCTCGTGCGAGGAGGCGCGATCACCGGCCGCGTCACGGTCCCCCAGGGGCACTCGGTGCGCGACGTGTCCGTCTGGGCGTCCGCGGACACGGGCGGTGGTGGCCCCAGTGCAGCGGTGAATGCCGACGGCACGTACCGCCTCGGCGGTCTGGCCGCGGGGAGCTACCGCGTGTCGTTCAGCGCGAACACGGGCAACCTCGTCGGCGAGTACTACAAGGACGCGTACGACTACATGACGGCGACGAAGGTCGAGGTCGTGCTGGGCGGCACGGCGACCGGGGTGGATGCCTCGCTCGAGGCCGGCGCGTCGATCGAGGGTGTCGTGCGCGGCACCGACGGTCCGCTCGCCGGGGTGAGCGTCTCGGCTCAGCCCGTCGGGGGCGGCATGGGCGGGGGTACGACCACCGACGCCCAGGGCCGGTACACGATCCGGGGTCTTCGTGCCGCCGACTACACGGTCTCGTTCTACCCCTCGGGGGACTCCCCGTACGTCTTCGAGTACTACGACGACGCGGCGTCGACGGGCGCCGCCAAGGCGGTCCGGGTGACGGCGGGAGCAGCCGTCCGTGGTGTCGACGCGACCCTCGCCCTCGGCGGCGTGGTGACCGGCCTCGTCACCGGGCCGGAGGGCGCGCCCTTGCGCGGGGCCATGGTCTCGCTCCAGTCGCTCGAGGACGGCGGCATCTGGGGTGGCTCGGCGACCACCGCGGCCGACGGGCGCTACACGGTGCCGCGCGTCCCGGCGGGCCAGTACCGCGTCAGGGTCGACCCCGGCGCGGACTCGGACGCCGTGCCCGGCTGGTGGGGCGGCGTCGGCACGCCGTCCACGCTCACCGTGTCGGCCGGCCAGACGAGGGCCGGCATCGACGTCCGGCTGCCGCTCGGCGGGACCGTCTCCGGGACCGTGAGGGCGTTCGACGGGTCGCCCGTGGCCGGCGCCGAGGTCTATCTCGACAGCGACGACGGTGGCGGCGAGGGCGCCTTCGCGGTCACGGCGGCGGACGGCACCTACGTCGCACGGGGTGTCCCGGCAGGCAGCTTCACGGCGTGGGTCTGGCCCGGGCGCGACGACCTCGCCCCGCGGTACTGGAGGGACAAGGCGTCGGCCGCCGATGCCGACCGGATCGAGATCGCGCTCGGCACCTCCCGCGCCGGCATCGACTTCACGCTGCCGCCCGCCGGTGCCGTCAGCGGCACCGTCGTCGTGCCCGCCGGGTATGAGACCTACTGCGTCAGCGTCATGCCCGTGAAGGGCAGCGACGGCGGCGCGGACTGCTACGACGCGGGGGAGCCCTATACCGTCGGCGGGCTCGCCAGCGGGACGTACGTGATCGGTGCCACGGCGTACGACGCCGAGACCTCGCGGTCGACGATCACCCTGTACCGGCCGGCGACCGCCCGCCGCTCGTCGGCGACACCGGTGGCGGTCACGGCGCCGGCCACCGTGTCCGGCATGGACCTCGACCTCAGGTCGGCCACCGTTCGAGGTGATGTGGAGCCAGCCCTGACGATCACCTCGTCACCCGCGACGCCGGTGCCCGGCAGGCCCACGACGGTCACGCTCACCGCCGCCGGCACCGCGGGGGTGCCGACGGGTGTCGTCGAGCTCACGGACCGGAACGGGTTCGTCACCGACGCCGTGCTGTCGGGCGGGAAGGCGACGTTCACCTACACGTTCGCCAGTGCCGACGCCTGGCTGGACGTCTCGTACAGCGGCGACGCGACCTACCGGATGGGTGGCGGCTACCTGGAGGCAGGCGGGGCGGTGCCCGCGGCGGCCACCACCACCACCCTGACGTCGTCGGCGCCGTCGACGACGGTGGGCACGCCGGTGACGGTGACGGCCACGGTGCGCTCGGCGGCGGGGACGCCTGCCGGTGACGTCGTCTTCGAGGGCCCGGGTGGCGAGCTCGGCCGGGTGCCGCTCGCGGCCGGCAAGGCGTCGCTGCCCCTCACCGAGCTGCCCGTGGGGCAGCACCTCATCACGGCGCGCTACGTCGGCACCGCGGAGCACGCGGCGTCGAGCGGGCAGGTCACGCAGACGGTCACCGCGCCGGTGCCACCGTCGATCAGCCGGGTCGAGCCGCCGAGCGGCAGCCTCCTGGGCGGCACGGCCGTGACGATCGTCGGTGCCGGGTTCACCGGCGCGACGAGCGTCATGTTCGGCGACACGGCCGCCACGAACGTCGTCGTGACGTCTGCGACGACGATCACCGCGACGAGCCCGGCGGGAGCGGTCGGGACCGTCCCGGTCTCCGTGGCCACCCCGGTGGGCACGACGACCGGCACGACCGCGGGCTCGTTCACGTACGTGGACTACGTCGCGCAGACACCCGCGCGGGCGCTGTCCAACGGTGCCGTGACGCCCAACCTGGTCCGCTGCCTGAAGGTGGGCGGCACCAACGGCGTGCCGGCGGAGGCCACGGGAGCGATCATGAACGTGACGGCGGTGCGGCCCAACGGGCCCGGGTACGTCGTGGTCTACCCCGACACCGCGGGCAACGGGAAGACGCCCGCCCCGAGCGGCTCGACGGTCAACTTCGAGCCCGGTGCCGACGTGGCGAACTCCGCGTTCGTCGCCCTGCCGGCCAACGGCCAGGTCTGCTACCAGACGCGGGGCGCGGCGAACGTCGGCGTGATCCTCGACGTCACGGGGTACACGCTGCCCAGCTCGGGCATCGTGACGCAGGCGTCGCAGCGGCTCGTCGACACGCGCGCCGGTGGCTACCGCGTGGGTGACATCGCCGGTCCCGTCGCCCCGCGCCAGGTCCAGACCGTCAAGGTCCGGGGCGAGGCCGGCGTGCCGGCCGACGCCACGGCGGTGGTCCTCAACGTCACGGTCACCGGCCCGACGACCGGGGGCAACCTGCGGGTCTTCCCGGCCGGCCAGCGGGTCCCGAACACGTCCGTGGTGAACTTCGCCGCCGGGCAGGACAAGGCCAACGGCACGATCGTCAGCCTCCCGAGCTCGGGGGAGATCTCGTTCTACTCCGACTCGCCGGTCGGAGTGGGCGCGAGCCCCGTGCAGGTCATCATCGACGTCGTCGGCTACGTGAAGGCGGAGACGTCCTTCACGGGTGTCGCGCCGGAGCGGATCCTGGACACGCGGGCGGGGGCGGCCCACGTCGGGCCGATCGCCGGCGCGCTGACCGCCCGGAAGGTCTACTCCGTGCCGGTGGCGGGCGTGGGGCCCGTGCCGCGGGACGCGACGGCCGTCGTCCTGAACGTCACGGCCATCCGGCCGAGCGCGAACGGGAACCTGCGCGTGTACCCGGACAGCAACGGCAACGGCACGACGCCGCCGCCCAACGCGTCGGCGATCAACTACGTGCCGGGGCGGGACATCCCCAACCAGGTGGTCGTGGCGCTCCCCGCCGACGGGAAGGTCAACTTCTACTCCGACATGGGCGCCGGCACGGTGAACCTCGCCGTCGACGTCGTCGGGTACGTCACGGGGGACGCCCAGGAGTGAGACCGGCCCGCCCCTCCCGGCCTGCCCGGGAGGGGCGGGCCGCCGCCCCGACTACTCTGACCGTCGAGGACGGCTGGACGGTCGAGGCGAGGGAGACGCAGTGCGCTGGTTGGTGGCGGGTGCCCGGGGGATGCTCGGGCAGGACCTGGTGAAGCAGCTCGAGGCGCGTGGGGAGGACGTCCTCGCCTTCGACCGCGCGGAGCTCGACATCACCGACCCGGTCGCGACCCACGAGGGCGTCGCGGGGGTCGACGTCGTCGTGAACTGCGCCGCCTGGACCGCCGTGGACGACGCCGAGAGCGCGGAGGCCGGAGCGTTCGCGGTCAACGCCGTCGGGCCCGCCTCGCTCGCGCGGGCGGCCGCCGCCCACGGCGCGCGCCTGGTCCAGATCTCGACCGACTACGTCTTCGACGGCGTCGCGACCGAGCCCTACGCCGAGGACGCCCCCATCGCGCCGCGTTCCGCCTACGGCCGGACGAAGGCCGCGGGCGAGTGGGCGGTGCGGGCGGAGGCGCCCGACCACCTCATCGTCCGCACGGCGTGGCTCTACGGCGCCGGGGGGAGCTGCTTCCCGAAGACGATCGCGCGCGTCGCGCGCGAGCGCGGGGGGCTCGACGTCATCACCGACCAGGTCGGCCAGCCGACGTGGACCGCCGACCTCGCGGACCTCGTCCTGCGGCTCGTCGACGCCGGGGCGCCGGCGGGCACGTACCACGGCACGTCGTCGGGGCAGACGTCCTGGCACGGCTTCGCCCAGGCCGTCGTCGGCGCCGCGGGCCTCGACCCGGCGATCGTCGCGCCGACCACGAGCGAGGGCTACGTGCGCCCCGCACCCCGCCCGGCGTACTCGGTCCTCGGCCACGACGCGCTGCGCGCGATCGGCGTCGAGCCGATCGGCGAGTGGTCGCAGCGGTGGACCGCCGCGGCGTCGGAGGTCCTCGCGTGAGCGCGTCGCGGACCGTGCGGATCGGTGAGCACGTGGTCGGTGAGGAGCACCGGCCGTTCGTGGTGGCGGAGATGTCGGGGAACCACAACGGTGACCTGGGTCGCGCGTTGGCGATCGTGGACGCGATCGCGCAGAGCGGCGCGCAGGCGGTGAAGCTGCAGACGTACACGGCGGAGACGATCACGATCGACGCGGACGGTCCGGCGTTCCGGGTCTCGAGCGGCCACGAGCTGTGGGGCGGGAAGAACCTGTACCAGCTCTACACCGAGGCGCACACGCCGTGGGAGTGGCACGCGCCGATCTTCGAGCGGGCGCGTGAGCACGGCCTGGTGGCGTTCTCGAGCCCGTTCGACGACACGGCCGTGGACCTGCTGGAGGATCTGGGTGCGCCGGTCTACAAGATCGCCTCGCTCGAGATCGCGGACCTGGCCCTGCTGCGGCGGGTGGCGCGGACGGGGAAGCCGGTGATCATCTCCACGGGTGCGGCGACGGTGACCGACGTCGACACGGCGGTGCGCACCATTCGTGCGGAGGGCAACGACCAGGTGGTGGTGCTGGCGTGCACGTCGTCCTACCCGGCGTCGCCGAGCGAGTCGAACCTGCGCTCGATCCCGGTGATCCGGGACACGTTCGACGTGGTGGTGGGGCTCTCGGACCACACGGCGGGCATCGGCGCGGCGGTCGCGGCGGTGGCGCTGGGTGCGGTGCTGGTCGAGAAGCACGTGACGCTCGCGCGGGCCGACGGCGGTGTCGACTCGGACTTCTCGCTGGAGCCGCACGAGCTCGCGGCGCTGGTCACCGAGACGGAGCGGGGCTGGCAGGCGCTGGGTCGGGTGCAGCTCGAGCCGACCGCGGGGGAGGCGGAGAGCCGGCGGCTGCGCCGTTCGCTGTACGTGGTGCGCGACGTGCGCGCCGGTGAGGTGGTGACGCCGGAGAACGTGCGCTCGATCCGGCCCGCGGGCGGGCTGGAGCCCGTGCACCTGGACACGGTCCTGGGCCGCAGGTTCACGCGGGACGCGGCGCGCGGCACGGCCCTGACCTGGGACCTCGTCTGAGCGCTGGGCGCCTCGTCTGAGCGGCGCCGGCCCCCACCGGGCCGGGGGCCGGGGGCCTCAGGTCGGCGGGGCGGCGGCCGGCGGCCGCTGCACGTAGGCGTCGACGTCGTCGTCGGCCAGCTCGGGCGCGGGGGCGTAGCCGGCGGAGCGGAAGAGCCGGGCCGAGGCGTGGTTGTCCGGGCGCACGTGGGCGAGCACGGCGGGGCGGGGCCCGACGAGCTCACGCCACGCGCGTTCGCCCGCCGCCAGCACGTGCCGGCCCAGTCCACGACCGCGAGCGGCCGGCGCGAGCGCGATCGAGACCTCCCACAGCTCCGTCCCGGTGCCGACGGTCCCGTGCTCGGTGCGGTCGAAGCGGACGGTGCCGACCGGCCGGCCGGCGGCCTCGGCGACCAGGAGGACCCGGCCCGGGTCGGCCAGCACGCGCGCGAGCCAGGCCAGGTGGTCCGCGCGCTCGACCGGCGCGGTGCTGCGCGACGCCCGGCGCGTCAGCGGGTCGTTCCGCCAGGCGAGGAGCAGGTCGCCGTCGCCGGGTGTCGCCGGGCGTGCCTCGACGCGGGGGACGGCCGCTCGTGCACGGTCCCACGCCGCGACGATCCTGGCGGCGCCCCCGCCGTCGACGCTCGCGCGCGCGACGTCGGCGACACGTCGGCGCACCCCGGGCTCGCCCAGCGCGGTGCGCAGGGCCTCGCGCGCGGCGGGGGCCGCGCTGCGCACGTCGTCCGCGGAGCCGAGCCCGAGCGCGATGCCGGCCTCGACGGCGCGCCGGTAGCCCTCGTGCTGGTTGGCCGTGATCGCGACCGCGGCGGTGGCGACGCCGACGCACGCGAGCTCGACCACCGTGGTGCCTGCGGCGCTGACCACCAGGTCGTAGGCCGCGGCGAGGGCCGGCAGGTCGTCCTGGGGACCTCGAAGGTCCACCTCGACGCCCGGGCCCGCGTCCGTCGCGGGCCGGAGCCGCGTCGCCGCGGCCCGCACGTCCGCGTGGCGCTCGGGGGGCGCGACGACGGTCAGGCGGCCCAGGGGTGCGCCGTCGGCGACGACCGCGGCGAGCAGCGCGACGACGGCGGCCGCGACCCCGGCGGCGTCGGTCCCGCCCATGACCACCAGCACCGCGGGGCCCTCCGGTCGAAGGTCCCGCGTGAGGTCCTCGCGTTCCGCCCGGGCGCGGCGGACCGAGTGGCGCAGGGGTGCGTAGCGCACCCCGAGCAGCGCCTCGCCGGGTCCCGCGTCCCCGGTCGTCGCAGTCTCGGCGCCGAGGGTCGGGTCGACCACGACGTCGGCGGCGCGTCGGCCGTAGGTCCCGTCCTGGATGGAGGACAGCACGAGGCCGGCCCGGTGGAGCGGCTCGAGGAGCGCGCTCGACACCCCGTAGTGGTCGACGTGCACGACGTCGGCGTCGAGCTCGAGCGCGAGGGCGGCCAGGTCCGCCCCCTCGGCGCCGGCCGCGGCGGGCTCGGGCACGGGCGGCGGCGGGACCAGGGGCACGCCCGCGTCCGCCACGAGGCGCCGGCCGAGCGGCACGTCGACGGTCCCGACGAGGGTCGTGCTCCAGCCGTGCTCGCGCGCGGCCTCGGCCAGCGCGAGGCAGCGCACGAGGTGCCCGACGCCGCCCGAGGCGCTCGCGTCGCAGCGCAGGAGGACGTGGCTCATCCCTCGTGGAGCCGCTTCTGCACGACCCCGGCGTTGAGAGCCGTGAGCTCGGGTGCGGCGCGCAGCGCGGCGACGAGGTCGCGCCAGGCGGGCGGGCGGTCGCCGAGCGCGGTGACCAGGGCACGCAGCAGCTCGGCGTCCTGCGGTGTGTCGAGCGTGACGCGCAGGTCGTGCGCGTCCGGGCTCACGACCAGGCCCAGGGCGCGGCACCGGCCGGGCTCGTCGTAGAGCCAGGACGTCACGTGCACGCGGTGGTGCTCGCGCGCGTTGGCGTCGGCCAGCGCGAGACCGCGGCCGGAGACCAGCTCCACGTCGAGGCCGCGCGGCAGGGTCCGCACGAGGGTGGTCGCGACGTAGTCGAGGTCCGGGGTGGCGCGCCACGCCGCGACCACCTGGGTGATGAGGGCGGGGTCCAGCAGCGGGCAGTCGGCCGTGAGGCGCACGACCGCGTCGGCGTGCGTCGCGGCACGGGCCTGCACGAAGCGGTCGAGCACGTCGAGCTCGCTGCCGCGCACGACGTCGACCCCCAGCCGGGCGGCCGCCGCCGCGACGGCGTCGTCGCCCGCCGCGGTGGACGTGGCCACCACGACCTGGTCCACACCCGTGGCCGTCCGTGCGGCCCGGACCACCCAGTCCAGGACCGGCCGACCGGCCAGCGGCAGCAGGACCTTGCCGGGCAGCCGGGTCGAGCCGGTGCGGGCCTGGACGACGGCCACGACGCGGGGCGCGGGCACGGAGGCGACGGTGGTCGGGGTCTGCACCGTGCCATGATGCTCTACCGGGACCGCTGGGTCCCACGCGTCCAGGTGGATGCGTCGCTGACCCACGTGGAGACCTGCGGATGTCCTTGCTCAACGGTTCGTCGATCTTCGTGACGGGTGGGACGGGGTCGTTCGGCAAGGCGTTCTTGCGTGAGGTGCTGGATCATCACGACCCGCGGCGGGTGGTGGTGTTCAGCCGTGACGAGCTCAAGCAGTACGAGGTGCGGGCGCAGTTCGGTGACGACCCTCGGCTGCGGTGGTTCATCGGGGACATCCGTGACCGGCACCGGTTGGAGCGGGCGATGCACGGGGTGGACTACGTGGTCCACGCGGCGGCGCTGAAGCAGGTCGACACGGCGGAGTACAACCCGTTCGAGTTCGTGCAGACCAACGTCAACGGGTCGCAGAACGTGATCGACGCGGCGATCGACTCGGGTGTGAAGAAGGTCGTGGCGCTGTCGACGGACAAGGCGTCCAGCCCGATCAACCTGTACGGGGCGACGAAGCTGTGCGCGGACCGGATGTTCGTCTCGGGCAACCACTACGCGGCGGCGCACGAGACGCGGTTCTCGGTGGTGCGGTACGGGAACGTGATGGGTTCGCGGGGGTCGGTGATCCCGGTGTTCCGGCGGTTGGCGGCCGAGGGGGCCTCGATCCCGATCACCGACATGCGGATGACGCGGTTCTGGATCACGTTGCCGGACGCGGTGAAGTTCGTGCTGGACTCGTTCGAGCTGATGACCGGCGGTGAGCTGTACGTGCCGCGGATCCCGTCGATGAAGGTCACGGACCTGGCGCAGGCGGTCGCGCCGGGTTCGCCGATGCACGAGATCGGGATCCGGCCGGGGGAGAAGCTCCACGAGGAGATGATCGCCCCGGACGACTCGCGTCGTACGGTGCGCCTGGGGGACCGGTACGTGGTGATGCCCTACGTCAGCGGCTGGGGCTACCAGGCGCCCGCGGACGGGGAGCCGGTCCCGGACGGGTGGACCTACCGGTCGGACACCAACGACCTGTGGCTGGAGCCGGACGAGCTGCGCGACATGGTCGCGCGGTTCGCCTGAGGCGCGCGGTGCTGCCCTACGGGCGCCAGTCGATCGACGACGCGGACGTGGCCGCGGTCGTCGAGGCGCTGCGCAGCGACTGGTTGACCACCGGCCCTGCGGTGGACGCGTTCGAGGCGGCGGTCTCGCGGGTCACCGGTGGTCGCTCGGCGGTGAGCGTGACCTCGGGGACCGCGGCGCTGCACGTGGCCTATGCCGCGGCGGGGGTGGGCCCGGGCGACGAGGTCGTCACGAGCCCGCTGACGTTCGTGGCCACCGCCGCGGCGGCCGCGCTGCACGGTGCGACGGTGGTCTTCGCCGACGTCGAGCCGGACACGGGCAACCTGGACGTGGCGGCGGCCACGGCCGCGCTGAGCGACCGGACCCGGGTGGTCACGGCGGTGGACTACGCGGGCCTGCCGGCCTCACCGACCGAGTTCGCCGCCCTGGCGCGCGAGCGCGGGCTGCTGTTCGTCGAGGACGCGGCCCACTCGATCGGATCGACGTGGGACGGGGCGCCGGTCGGGTCGTTCGCGGACCTGACCACCCTGTCCTTCTTCCCCACCAAGAACCTCACCACGGCCGAGGGCGGCGCCGTGGTGACCGGTGACGTGAGCCTGGAGCGGCGGGCGCGCCGGTTCAAGAACCACGGCCTGGTCCGCGACCCCGCCGAGCAGCGCTGGCCCGACGAGGGCCCCTGGCACCAGGAGGTCCACGAGCTGGGCCTGAACTACCGCCTGCCCGACGTGCTGGCCGCGCTGGGCACCTCCCAGCTGCGGCGCCTGGAGGCGTTCAAGGCCCGCCGCGCGCAGATCCACGCCCGCTACGACGCCGGCCTGGCGGACCTGGACGGCGTGCTGACCCCGGCCCACCGCGACCGGGCCGACCCCGCGTGGCACCTGTACCCGCTGCGCGTGCTCGACGGACGGCGCCGCGAGGTCTTCGAGTCCCTGCGCGCCGCGGGCATCGGCGTGCAGGTCAACTACGTCCCGGCCTACTGGCACCCCGCCTTCGCCGACCTGGGCTACCAGCGCGGGCAGTGCCCCCACGCCGAGGAGTACTACCGCCAGGAGATCTCCCTGCCCCTGTTCCCCGACCTGAGCGACGACGACGTCGACCGGGTCGTGGAGCAGGTGCACCGCGCAGTCACGGGCCGCTAGGCCGTGGCGTGACGGATCCGGTCGCGGCAGGAGGCCCGGACCGGGCCGCGGGCCGCACCGACTCGGCGACGGTGCTGGGTCGCGGCGCGCTCTACACGCTCGCGACCGCCGGTCCCGCCCTGGCGGCCGTGGCCGTGATCCCCGTGGTGACGCGCGTGCTCGCGGCGGACCAGTACGACCTGGTCGCCGTGGCGACGGTGGTCGTCCAGGTCGGCTTCATCCTGGTCGCGCTCGGGATGGGTGCCGCGATCACGCGTCAGTACGTGCTCGACGCGGCCGGCGCGCCCGGCGCGCGGGGCCTCGTCCTGCAGGCCGCCGCGCTGGCCACGGCGCTCACGCTCGTCGCGGCGTCGACGCTGGGCTGGTGGGCACCGGCCCTGCTCGGGCGGCCGGCGTCCCCGGCGCTCCTGCTCGCCGTCGTCGCGTGCCTCGGCGGCGCCTGGATGGTGGTCGCCCAGGCGTACCTGCGGGGCGCCGACCGGGCCGGCGCCTTCGTCGGGCTCGCCGTCACGGCGAGCCTCGCCGGTCCGGCGGCCGGGCTCGCGGGGCTCGTCCTGCTCGAGCGCACGGCCACCGTCTACCTCAGCGGGGTCGCCGCCGGCTACGTCCTCGCGGGGCTGGCCGGCCTGGTCCTCGCGCTGGGCTCCGGCCCCGTCCGTGCGGAGAGGGCCGGCCTGCGTGCCGCGATGCGGATCGGCCTGCCGACGGTGCCGCACCAGGTGAGCCTCTACGTGGCGCTCGCGGGACTGGTCGTCGTCGCCGACCGGCTCCTCGACCAGGGCGGCCGCGCGAACGTGGCGCTGACGATCGGCGCCGGCGCGACGGTCGTGACCGCCGGCCTCAACAACGCCTGGGCGCCGCTCGTCTACCGCGCCGCACCCGAGCGCCGCGGCGAGGTGCTCACGGGCACGACGCGCACGATCGCCACCGTCACCGCCGTGCTGGCCGGTGGCGTGGGACTCCTCGCGCCGTGGCTGCTGCGGCTCGCCGCACCCGCCTCCTACGCCCCCGACGAGCTGGTCCCCGCAGTCGCGCTGGCGTCGGCCGCCGCCCTGCCGTCCGTCGTGTACCTCGCGAGCGGGCACCTCGTCTTCGCGCGCGGTCGGACCGGGGCGCTCGCCCTGACCACGCCGACCGCCGTGCTCGTGGGTATCGCGGTCGCCGCGTGGCTCGCCCCGGCCTGGGGCGTGACGGCCGTGGCGGTCGGCTACCTCGTGACCTACCTGGGGCTCGCGGTGCTCACGACCCTGCTCCAGCGGCGGGTCGCGGACCACCCGTGGTGGCCACCGTTCCTGCCCGTCGTGACCCTCGTCTGGCTCGGCGTCACGGCGGCCGGGGTCGTCCTGCCGGTCGACGGCGCGTGGGCCCTGGCCCGCGTGGCCCTCGCGCTCGTGCTCGGCGTCGGCGGCGCGCTGGCCGTGCGACGCGGTCTGCGGTCGAACCCTGCCCGGTAGCCGGCCCGTCGGGCCGACGGGCGCGGCTCAGTCGATGCGGTAGACCGCGGCCCCGTCGGTCTCGTGGACCAGCGTCGCGTACCGCGCGAGTGCCGGGTCCTCGACCGAGATCGTCCGGTCCACGAGCAGCCAGCGGACGCCGTAGCGGTCCGCGAGCAGGTCGACGGCGTCCTGCGAGGGGTCCGTGAACACGGCCTCGTTGTGGGCGTACCGCTCCTGGTCCCAGAACGGGCTCGTGCGCGTCTGGCCCGGGCGGAAGCCCTCAGGGTAGGCCCAGCCTTCGAGCAGCACCCTGCGTTCGGTGAGCGCGGCCACCCAGAAGTGCCGGGCGTCGCACGCCTCGGGCGGGCCGTAGCAGTGCGCGTTGGTCGCGACGACGTCGTCCGCGGCGGCGGTGTCGCGGACGAGGAGTGCGGCGAGGGCGCCGTCACGGGGGACGGGCCAGCCCTCGGGGCTGCCGGGCGTCCCGCCGACCACGGCGCGCGCGGCCGCCACGACCTCCTCCGAGCGCTGTGCCAGCGACCCGCCGACGAGGAGCCCGACCAGCACGACGAGCGCGACGGTCACGGGCGGCAGTCCGCCCGGGCGGCGCCGGACCAGGCGCGCACCAGCGGCGGCGCAGGCCAGGACGAGGCACATGGCGAGCAGCACGAGCCACGGCGTGCCCAGGGCACGGAGCGGGATCAGCGGCACGATCCGCTCAGGTGCCTCGGGCCCGTCGAGCGACTGCACGAGCCGGAGCACGACGACACCGGCGAGCAGGGCGCCGGTCACCAGGGCCATCCCGGCGCGCGGCGCACGCCTGACCGCGGCCGCCAGGCCCCATGCCGACAGCACACCCAGCACCGGCCACGCGGCGTAGAGGAAGTACAGCTGGCTCAGGCCGTTCGCGGACGTGAGCAGCGATCCGCAGACGCCGGCCACGGCGACGCCGACCACGAGCCACAGCGCCGGGTCGCGCATCGTGCGCCGGGTGGCCAGGAGCACGACACCCGCACCCGCCAGGAGCCACGAGACGAGGCCGAGCCCGAGCATGAGGACGCGGTGGCTGGTCAACGCCGGGTCCGCGACCTGCTGGGTGAGGGCGAAGGAGTGGACGAGGTTGAGGGGCGCGATGGTCAGGCTGCCCGCCGCGCCGCCGAGCAGGACCACCGCGACGAAGGCGAAGCACGCGGTGGCACCCGCGGTCAGCCCGGCGGACATCCGCCACCTGCGGTCGCGCAGCAGCAGGCTCACGGCGAGGGCGAGCAGGAGCCCGCAGACGAGGACCGGCAGGAAGGTGCTCTTGGAGCCGCCCGCGGCCAGCGCGAGCACGGCGAACGTCGCGAGGAGCCCGGCGCGCCCACGCCAGCCGCGGCGCTCGTCCCGGACCAGCATCACCGTGACCGTGACGGCCGCCAGGAAGAGCGGGATGCCGAAGGTCTGGGTGGGGCTCCGGTAGGTGGCGAAGTGCAGGAAACCCGGGTTCTGGAAGGGGTAGTCGATCCACCCGTACACCGGGACGGCGGCCGAGAGGGTCACGACCGCCGCCGCGAGGGGCGCCGCGGCAGGGATCCCCGAGAGTCGCCGCGCGAGGACGCCCGCGAGCACGATGCCCAGCGCCACGAGCGGCAGCGTGTCGAGCCGGTACACGAGCCACGTGAGGTCGATGCCCGTGACCGCGGCGGCCCCCGCCAGGTGCTCGTAGACGAAGAGGTGGTAGCGGAGCGGCTCGTCGTACAGGTAGGGGTACACGAGCGGGAAGTGGTCCATCACGCCCGAGGCGATCGCGTGGTGGAACGGGAGGTCGACGTAGGCGGTCACGGGGACGCCGCGGCTCCACGGCCCCGATCCGTCGACGTAGGCGATCATGTTGTTCGCCATCGCTGTCGCGCCCAGCCACACGGCGGCGGCCACCACCGCGCCCGCCTGGACCCAGGCGCCCAGCGCGGAGCCCGGGGAGGCGGTCGGCCGCGACCAGACCCGGCGCAGACGCGGGTGCAGGGCCGTGAGCGCGACCGCGACGGGCGCCCAGACCCAGGACCAGCCCGACAGCCCGAACGGCGCCAGGGCGAGGGCGAGCAACACCTGGACCGCGAGGCCGACGGCCGACCCGAGCGCCACGTCCTCGGTGAAGGAGACCTGGTCGCCTCGCACGGCACGCCACACGAGCGTCCCGGGAAGCGCGACCATCAGGCCCAGGTAGAGGAGGAACGCCACGGCGACCGGGACCGGCGTCCCGTAGCGACTCAGCACCGCGAGGCAGGCCAGGACCGCGACCACCGCGGGCAGGTACGCCAGCGCGCGGCGTGCCGGACCCGTCGGCCGAGCCCGCCCGGACGTGACGGGGCCGGTGACTCGCCCCTCGACCGCTGCGCCCGCCGGCGCGCTCACCGCCGGTCCATGCCGGAGTCGGCGCGCACGAGGTACGTGGGCTTGCCCGTGCTGCGGGTGTGCAGGCGGCCGAGGTACTCCCCGATCACCCCGAGGGACAGCATCTGGGCGCCCGAGAAGACGGCCACCATGGCGGCGATCGTCGTGAAGCCGGCCACTGTCGTCTCGCCGGCCGCCCACTTCCAGAGCACGACGCCGCCGAGCACGACCCCCACCGCAGCGCAGAGTCCGCCGAGCCAGGCGACCGCGCGCAGCGGGATGTTGCTGTACCCGGTGATCATGTTGATGGAGTGACGCGCGAGCGATCGCAGGCTGTAGGACGACGTCCCGACCGTGCGCTGGTCCATGTGCACGGTGACGCGCACGACCGAGGTCGTCGCCCACGACAGCAGGACGTCCAGCGAGATGTACGGGTCGTCCACGCGCGCGAACCCGTCGCGCAGCTCGGTCCGGAAGGCGCGGAAGGCGCTGACGTCCTCGGCGTTGGGGACGCCGGCCAGCGCCAGCCCTCGCTTGACGGTCCGCGACGCCGCCGAGCGCACGGCGCCGTGCTCCTCGACACGCGCGACGCCGTAGACGAGGTCGGCGTCGCCGGCCGCGATCGGGGCGAGCAGCAACGGGATCTCGCCGGGCCGGTGCTGCAGGTCGTCGTCCATCGTGACGACCACGTCGCCCTGCGCCCGGGCGATCCCCGCGAGCAGGGCGTTGTGCTGCCCGTAGTTCCGCCGCAGCTCCACAGCGCGGACCTCGGGGTGGTCGGCCGCGAGAGAGCGGGCGACCGCCGCGGTCTCGTCGGGGCTGCCGTCGACGACCAGGATGATCTCGAGCCCGGCCACGCCGCTCCCGAGCTCACCCGCGCCGTGTGCGCCGAGGATCGCCGAGACGAGGGGGCCGAGGGTGGCCGCGGAGCGGTAGCAGGGGATGACGATCGTCAGGCGCACGCGAACAGGATGCCCTACTTCAGCCACGTTCCCGGAAGCTGACGAACTTGTGCCCGAGGAAGCTCAGCACCGCGACCCCGATCACGGCCAGCACCTGTGCCGCGAGCGGGTGCATCCCGGCGAGCTCGACGAGTGCCGGCGTCGCGACGAGCCCTGCGAGGAACCCGCCCGACCAGACGCTGACGAAGGCCGGCAGGTCTGCCTGCCAGCGGCCGGTCGAGCGGAAGATCAGGCGTCGGTAGACCGGGAACGCGACCGAGATCGTCACCACCTGCCCGACGAGGATGGCGACCATGTACGGGATCCCGGTCGCGAGCAGCCCGGCGAGCAGCACGAGGTAGCCGAGCGTGGTGGACCCCGCCACCACGAGGTAGCGCATCTCCTCGCGCTCCAGGGCCCGGCGGACGAGGCCGAGCATGCCCGGCGCCGACGAAGCCGGCGCCCGGTCCGCGGTCGGTGCGCGGTCCGCGGTCGGCGGCACTGGTGCGGGCGGGGTCGGGCGCACGTCGGGAGCCTCCACCGGACCAGGGTAGGCGACGGTCGACGCACCGCCGCCCTACCCTGGACCCCGTGACCGCGCCGTGGATCCCCTTCTCCAAGCCCTTCCGCGCCCCCCGCGAGACGCAGTACGTCGAGGAGGTGCTCCGTACCGGCCACACCCACGGGGACGGTCCCTTCACGGAGGTCGCGAGCGCCGCGTTGCAGCGGATCGCGCGCAGCGGCTCGGCCCTGCTGACCGGGTCCGGTACGCACGCCCTGGAGCTGGCGAGCTGGCTGCTCGAGCTCGGCCCCGGCGACGAGGTGGTGGTACCGAGCTTCACGTTCTCCACCACTGCGGCGTCCGTCGTCATGACGGGTGCCACGCCCGTCTTCGTCGACATCGACCCGCGCACGGGGAGCCTCGATGTCGACGCCGCGGAGCGCGCGCTCACGCCGCGGACGAAGGCCGTCTACGTCGTGCACTACGGCGGGGTGGCGCCCGACATGGACCGGCTGACCGCCGTGACCGAGCGCGCCGGCGTCGCGCTCGTCGAGGACAACGCCCACGGCCTCGGCGCACGGTGGGGCGGCCGCTCGTGCGGCACGTTCGGCGTGCTGGCCGCGCAGAGCTTCCACGCGACCAAGAACATCCAGTGCGGTGAGGGCGGCGCGCTGCTGATCAACGACGAGACCCTGCGGGGCCGGGCGGAGATCCTGCGCGAGAAGGGCACCGACCGGTCCAAGTTCCTCCGCGGCGAGGTCGACAAGTACAGCTGGATCGACCGCGGCTCGAGCTACCTCCCGAGCGAGATCACCGTCGCGGTGCTCGCGGCGCAGCTCGAGGCCTTCGACGAGATCCAGGCCGCGCGGCACCGCATCTGGGACGCCTACGCGAGCACCCTCGTGACCTGGGCGCAGGAGACCGGCAGCGAGCTCATGTCACCGCCCCCCGCGGCCGACCACCCGGCGCACGTCTTCTACCTCCTCACGCCGACGCCGTCCATGCGCGACGACCTGCTCGCGCACCTGCGCTCACTCGGCGTCGGGGCGACGTTCCACTACATCCCGCTGCACTCGAGCGAGGCGGGCCGGCGGTTCGGTCGGACCCACGAGGGGTGCCCCGAGACGGACTCCTTCGCCGCCCGGCTCGTGCGCCTGCCGTTGTGGCCGGGTATGAGCGACTCGGAGGTCGAGCGTGTGGTCACCGCGGTCCGCACGTTCGTCCCGGTGCGGGTCTGATGGCCTGGGTCGACCTCGACCAGGTCGGCGTCACCGTCCGGTCCAGCGCGGTGGAGAGCGAGCGCTTCGGGCTCGCGGTCGACCGCGTGACCATCGGCACCGGCCCGATCGACCCCGCCCTCGCCGCGCGTCTCGACGACCGCCCGGCCGACGTCCTCGTCGTGCGGTACGACGCCGCGCGGCTCGACGTCGGCGCGGTCCTCGCGCAGGGACGCCGCGTCGTCCTGCCCGCCGGGGCCCTCACCTACTGGGACACGGCCGTCGAGGGCACGGCAACGGAGGCCGTCGTGCCCCCCGACGGTCTCGACGTGCGGGCGGGGGACAGCCCGGAGCTCGGCGACGTCGCGTCGGTGCTGCGCGATGTCGTGCGCGCGTCGTTCACGGGCTACGGGAACCACTACGCCGCGAACCCGTTGTTCGACCGCGCCGCGGCGCTCGCCGGGTACGAGGACTGGGCCGTCCGCTCCGCCGTGGCCGCCCCCGAGGACGTGCTCGTCCTGCGCCAGGACGGACGGCCCATCGGCGCCGCCACGCTCGAGGACTCCGGCGCGGCGGTGGAGGTGCTGCTCGCGGGTCTCGTGCCCGAGGCTCAGGGGCGACGCCTGTACGACTGGCTCCTGCGCGCGTGCGTCGACGTCGCGCGGGACCGCGGTGCCCGGCGCCTGGTCATCTCGACGCAGGTGCACAACGTGCGCGTGCAGCGGGCCTGGGCCCGAGCCGGGCTGCGTCCCTTCGCCGCCGTCGAGACGGTGCACCTCGTCGAGCCGGGGCTGCTCCGCTCGGCCGACGCCGTCAGCTGACGGGCCGCGGCGCCACGCGGCCCGGGTCGACCGTGCGCCCCAGGGGGCGCGGCAGGTAGGAGACCGCGCCCCGCAGCCAGGCGGCGGCCGACAGGGGCGCCGGCTCCGCGGCGTCGCGCTCCGGCGGGGGCGTCGTCGCCGACGAGCGCCGCCGGAGGTTGGTCACCGCGCGGTCCACCGGCGCACCCACCCAGTGGTCCCACCACGGGCCGACCCGGAACGTGCGGTCCCAGCCGAGGATCTCGCGCAGCTCTGCCGGCTCACGGATCGATGCGGCGCCGAGCTCCGCTGCCGCGACACGCCGCCGGTCCTCGAGCGAGGCCGACGGGTCGTGGAACTCGGGCCACGTCGAGGCGACCGCCTCCACGGCGGTGCGCTGCTCGCCGTCGAGGCGCATCGCGTCCCCGTGGACCAGGGTGTCGATCCCCAGGCCGGCTGCGTACACCAGCGGCGTCGAGAGGCGGTTGGAGACGACCCGTTCGGCGGAGGTCAGCAGGGTGTGCAGCCGGCTGAGGAATGCCGGGTCCGTGCGTTGGCCCAGCGTGACGCACCGGTGCCCGGCGGACCGGTACGCCGCAACCACGTGCGGGTCGTCGGCCTCCAGGTGGTACAGGCAGACGGTCGAGGGCCCCACGGTCCGTGCCCACTCCTGCGCGATCGCGGCGTGGTCGCCGTGCAGACGCTGCGTCGGGATGCCGTGGACGGGCATGATCACCGTGCCGGAGCGTCGCCCGGCGTCCCCCGCCGCCGCGTCTGCGCCGGTCGAGGCGACCAGGTAGAGCCACGGGGCGCCGATGGCGACCGTCCGGCGCGTCTCCCGGTCGGGGGACCAGGCGCGGGACGCGTGGCTCCAGACGAACAGCGACCTGTCCTGCGGACCGCCCGGAGCGCCGATGGTCGGGAAGTCGCGGAAGTGGGTCGTCACCGGCGAGGCCGGCGTCCACCCGTGCTGGACGAGCCCTCGCACGTGCCGGGGTCGGTCGAGCCCGACGTAGCGGGCGAAGGCGCTGCTGTGGCCGTAGTAGTGGTTCTGCGACTCCACGTCGGGCACTCTACGCGGGGCCGGTACCCTGGAGTGACGCGTGCGCGACCGACCGGTCGGACCCGCGTCTCGCGTCCTGCCGTCCAGCCTGCCCTGCCGTCGAACGGCCCCACGGAACCGGAGCATCCCCTCGTGGCGGACAACGCCGATGCCTGCCTGGTGGTCCCGTTGTACAACGAGGCCACCGTCATCCGCGACGTCGTGGCCGCCGCCCGGGTGAGGTTCCCCCGGGTCGTCGTGGTCGACGACGGCAGCTCCGACGGGTCCGCGGACCGGGCGCGCGAGGCCGGCGCGATCGTGGTCCAGCACCCGATCAACCTCGGCCAGGGGGCGGCGCTGCAGACGGGGATCGAGGTGGCGCTCCGGCTGCCCGGCGTCGAGTACCTGGTGACCTTCGACGCGGACGGCCAGCACCGGGTGGAGGACGCCGAGGCCATGGTGGCGCGCCTGCGGGCGGACGAGGCCGACATCGTCTTCGGCTCGCGGTTCCTCGACGCCCGCACCCAGCCCGGCGCGCTCAAGAAGGCGGTCCTGCGGCTCGCGATCGCGTACTCGAACGTCTCGACCGGGGTGCGCCTGACCGACACGCACAACGGCCTGCGTGCCCTCAACCGACGGGCGGCGTCGTCGCTGCGGATCCGGCAGAACCGCATGGCGCACGCCTCGGAGATCATCGACCAGCTGGGCCGGTCGGGGCTGCGGTGGGTCGAGCACCCGGTGCACATCGTCTACACGGAGTACTCGCGGTCCAAGGGCCAGTCGGTGCTCAACGCGGTCAACATCCTCACCGAGCTCATCTACAGGTAGGCCCAGTGCTGATCAAAGTCCTCCTCCTGCTGGGCGTCGGCGTCTTCGTCGCACTCGGGTTCCGCGCGCCCAGCGGGGCGCGCCACCTCGCGCTGCGGCGCATCGCGCTGGTGGGCTTCGCCGTCCTGGCGGTCCTCTCGGTCCTCTTCCCCGACGCGTGGAACGCGGTCGCGCAGATCGTCGGCGTCGGCCGCGGGACCGATCTGCTCCTGTACGGGACGATCATCGTGTTCCTGCTGACGCTGGTCACGACCTACCGCCGCTTCCGCGAGCTCGAGGCCCAGATCACGCTCCTCAGCCGCCGCCTCGCCATCGACGAGGCGATGGGGGCGCTGAGCACCGCACCCGCGCGGAGCACCGGCGAGGCGTCAGGGAGCACCGATGACGGCCGCACCGATGACTGAGGCGGCCCTCGCCGAGTCCGGGGAGCGGGCGCCCGGTACGCCGACGTGGCGCGCCCGGGTCTCCGTGCGCGTGCGGCGCCGCGACCCGCGGCTGGTCTTCTGGGCGGCGTGGGCGGCGCTCCTCGCACTCACCGGCCTGTGGGCGGTCGGGAACCCGATGGGCGCCGCACCCGACGAGCCGAGCCACATCGTCAAGGCCGCGGCGCTCGTCCGCGAGGGCACGCTGGGCGTCGAGACGCGTCCCGGCGTGCGCGAGGCGCAGGTGCAGCGGCTCTACGCGATGACGCACGAGATGCCGGGGTGCTACGCGTTCCGGTCGTCGGAGCCCGCCACCTGCTGGCAGGGGGAGCTGGTCGACCTCGACCGGATGGAGACCGCCGTCACGACGGCCGGGAACTACAACCCGCTCTACTACCTCGTCGTCGGGCTGCCGACCCTTCTGCCGCCGTCGCTCGACACGCTCTACCTCATGCGGCTCGCGGGAGCGGCCTTCGCCTCGTTGCTGCTCGCGCTGGGGCTCCGGTCCGTGGCGGAGATGCCCGTCAACCGCTGGGTCGTCGGCGGTACCGCGGTGGCGATCACGCCCATGGTCGTGTTCATGAACAGCTCCGTGAACCCGAACGCCGTGGAGGCCTCGGCCGGTCTCGGGCTGTGGCTGACCCTCCTCGCCGCCTTGCGGCACCCGGACCCCGCGCTCGTGCGGCGGCGGTGGTGGCGGGCCGGGTTCCTCGTGGTGGTCCTCGTGAACGCGAAGGCCTTGTCGCCCTTGTTCCTCGCCCTCATCGTGCTGACGGTCGTCGCGCTCGCGCCCTGGCGCAACGTCACCGGGGCGCTCGGCGACCGGCGGGCATGGCCCGGGCTCGGGCTCGGCGTCGTCGGCTCGGCATTCGCGGTGTGGTGGACGCTGACCTCGGGCGGCGTCGCGGGAGCCGACACCGTCAGCTTCCCGGAGCTGACCCCGCCCACGGCGCTCAACACCGTGCTCCGCCTGACGACGGCGTACTACCACGGCCTGATCGGCCGGTTCGGCTGGCTGGACACCCGGCCGCCCGACCTCGTCTACTCCTGGGTCACCGCGGTCCTCGGGCTCCTGCTGATCCTCGCGCTGGCGGCCGCGCGCCGTCGGGACCGCTGGGTGCTCGTCGCCCTGGTCGTGGTGGTCGTGGCCACGCCGGTCGTGCTCCAGATCCCGCAGGCGCCGTTCGTCGGCCTGCCGTGGCAGGGGCGCTACCTCCAGGCGGTCGCCGTCGGCGTGCCGATCGTCGCCGGCCTCCTGTGCGACCGGTGGCTCGCGGACCTGCGTCCGCGGCTCGCGCGCGACGTCGTCCGCCTCGTGGTGGGGGCGACCGTCGTCGTGCAGGTGGTCAGCTTCGCGGCCAACCTGCGCCGCTACGTCGCCGGCACGGAGGCGCCCTGGTTCGACCCGGTCGACAACCCGTGGCTGCCGCCGGTGCCCGCCTCCCTGCTGCTCGTCGGGTCGTTGCTCGCTGCCGCCGCCGTCGGCGCCGTGCTGGTGTGGCTCGCGGGCGGGGCGCCCCGGGCCGTCGATGCGGACGGCCCGGGACCCGAGCTCAGTCCCGTCCGTGCTGCAGCAGCCCCAGCAGGTAGTTCCCGTAACCGGACTTGACCAGCGCCTCGCCACGCACGCGCAGCTCGTCGTCGGACAGGAAGCCCCGGCGCCAGGCGACCTCCTCGGGCGAGCCGATCTTCAGGCCCTGCCGGTGCTCGATCGTGCGGACGTAGTCCGACGCCTCGAGCAGCGAGTCGAACGTGCCGGTGTCGAGCCACGCGGTCCCGCGCGGGAGCACCTCGACCTGGAGCCGACCCTGCTCGAGGTAGCGCCGGTTCACGTCCGTGATCTCGTACTCCCCGCGGGCGGAGGGCTCCAGGTCCCGCGCGATGGCGACGACGTCGTTGTCGTAGAAGTACAGCCCGGGGACCGCGTAGTTCGAGCGCGGCTGCGCCGGCTTCTCCTCGAGCGACAGCGCCCGGCCGGCCGCGTCGAACTCGACCACCCCGTAGCTGGTCGGGTCGGCGACCCGGTACGCGAACACGGCGCCGCCGTCGATGCTGTCGAAGCGCGACAGGGTGGCCCCCAGGCCGGGACCGTAGAAGATGTTGTCGCCGAGGACGAGGGCGGCGCTGTCGTCGCCGACGAAGTCCGCTCCGAGCACGAAGGCCTGGGCGAGGCCGTTGGGCACGGCCTGGACGGTGTACGAGATCGAGATGCCGAACTGCGAGCCGTCGCCCAGCAGCCGCTGGAACTGCTCTGCGTCATGCGGCGTCGTGATGACCAGGACGTCCCGGATGCCGGCCAGGATCAGCGTCGACAGCGGGTAGTAGATCATCGGCTTGTCGTAGACGGGGACCAGCTGCTTGCTGACCCCGAGGGTGATCGGATGGAGCCGGGTACCGGACCCGCCGGCAAGGATGATTCCGCGCATGGGGCCCTAGTGTGCCGCATGCGGGTCCGCGCCGACGCGGTCGGGGCCGCGCCGCTCAGCCCTGCGGGTGCGTGACCCGCAGGCCGAGCCGCGGCAGGAGCGCCAGGAGCGCCGCGAGCCGCTCCTGCGGCACGAACGCGTGGTTCCAGGCGAGGCCGTCGTGCACCACGGCCTGGCCCACGACGGCCTCCGTCGCGCCGAGGCGGACGTCCACGAGGTCGTGCCGGTCACGGAAGGCCTCGAGGTCGGCGAGGTGGGCCCCGGGCAGGACCTCGAGGAACATGACCGGGCGGTCTCGCCCGACCACCGCGTGGGCGCCCGCGAGCACGCGGTGCTCGGCGCCCTCGACGTCGACCTTGACGATCGTCACCGTGGGCGAGCCCTGGCGGCGCCAGTAGGCGTCGAGCGCGACCGTCGGCACGACGATCGGCTCGCTGCCGGGCTTGAAGCCCGCGTCGATCGAGCTGCTCGTCTCCACCAACCCGGACAGGGGCGGGACGAAGAGCTCGATGCTGCCCTCGGAGTCCGTCACGGCCGCCTCGACGACGGTGACCCGGCGCGAGGTCGGGTTCAGCGCGAGGTTCTCCCGCAGGAGGCGCGCGACCGGCGGGAACGCCTCGAAGGCGTGCACCGTCGCGCCGTGCACCGTCGACGCGATCAGCGAGTACACCCCCGTGTTGGCGCCGACGTCGAGCACGGCACCGGGTGCGGCGCGCAGGGCCGCCAGGAAGACGTCGGGCAGCGGGCGCTCGTAGCCCCGCCACCCCGCCTGGTGGAAGGCCTCGACGCACTGGTCGGCGCCCTGCCGGCGCAACGCCTTGACGCGCCGCGCGCGCAGGTCGTGCACCCCGGCCGGCAGGCGCAGCGCGACGATGTCCCCGCCCGAGCGCCGGCTGTCGAGCCGGTCGGCCAGCGTGTGGGCGCCGAGGGCCTCGACGGCGCGCACGCCCCGCTCCGACCCGGCGAAGGTCCGCGCGGCGAGCGCGCGTGCACGGCCGAGCGGCGACGGCGAGGCGTCCGGAGGCACCACCCCAGCGTGCCAGGGACGGAGCGAATCGGCAGGGGGTGGTCCGCACCGAGAGCCCCTTCGCTAGAGTGCGGACCGCACCGACGGGGTGCGGCTCCGCAGTGCGTGCAGTCCGCACCGTCCGCAGACAGGCCGTCAGGCGTCGAGGGGGTGGGGTGGTGCAGCGACTTCGGGGGCGGGTCCGCCACTACGCGTGGGGGTCCCACGCCGCGATCCCGCGCCTGCTGGGCCACCCGCCGCAGGACCTCCCGATCGCCGAGCTGTGGTTCGGGGCGCACGCCTCGACCCCGTCGTTGCTCGACGCGCCGACGGGCCAGGAGCCGCTCGACGCGGCGATCGCGGCGGACCCGGAGCGCATGCTCGGTCCAGGCGTCGTCGCCCGGTTCGGCACGAGGCTGCCCTACCTGCTCAAGATCATCGCTCCCGACGGGCCGCTCTCGCTCCAGGTCCACCCGAACCTCGAGCGGGCCGCGCGCGGCTTCGAGGCGGAGGAGGCGGCCGGCCTCGCCGTCGACGACCCGGCGCGCAACTACCGCGACCGCAACCACAAGCCCGAGCTGCTCTACGCGCTGACGCGGTTCGAGGCGCTGTGCGGGTTCCGCGCACCGCGCCGGGCGGCCGAGCTGGTGGCGGGCATCGACGCGCCGCTCGCCAAGACGCTGCACGAGGTGCTCACGGCCTCTCCCACCTACGAGGGCATGCGCGCCGCGTTCCGCGGACTCCTGGACCCCGCGGTCCGCCCGAGCCCCGACGACGTGCAGGTCGTGGCCGACGCGTGCCGGCTGCGGCTGCTGGACGGCTCTCCGTCGCCGCGCGCGGACCGTACCGTCGTGCAGCTCGCCGAGGCGTACCCGGGGGACCCGGGTGCGGTGACGTCGCTCCTGCTCAACCCCGTGACCCTCGAGCCCGGTGACGCGCTCTTCGTGCCCGCGGGCGGCGTGCACGCGTACCTCAAGGGGCTCGGCGTCGAGATCATGGCCAACTCGGACAACGTGCTGCGTGCGGGGCTGACCGCCAAGCACATCGACATCCCCGAGCTGCTCGCGAACGTCGACTACGTCGCCGCGCCGCCGATCCGCGTCGCCCCCGAGGTGTTCTACGAGACGACCAAGGTCTTCTACGCGCCGGTCGACGACTTCGAGCTCTCGGTGACGACCGTGACCAGCGGCCGCGACCACCGGCTGCCGGGCCGCGGACCGCGCGTCCTGGTGTGCCTCGAGGGCGAGGTCACCCTGGACTCGCAGGCCGACGGCTCCCTGATGCTGCGTGCGGGCGAGGCCGCGTTCGTCCCCGCGCACGACGGCCCCCTGTCGGCGCGCGGTCGAGGTCGTCTCGTCCAGGCGGACGTGCCCTGAGGCTCAGCCCTCGCTCGTGACCCGCTCCGCGCTCACCAGCCGCTCGCGCCGCTCGCCGTCGACCGCGAGCTCGGCGCCCACCGCCGGGTCGCAGAGCACCACCGAGCCGTCGAGCGCCAGGACTCCGAGCACGTCCCGCACCGCGTCGGTGACGCGTCCGCCCACGGGCGGGGTGAGCAGCGCCCGGGGCGCGGGCGCCGCGCTGCGGGCCGCCGCGGGGGAGGCGGTCGCCCAGCCCACGAGGGCGCCGTGCGGCACCAGCGGGTCCGCGGCCCCGAGCGCCGGCTCGTCGCGGTCGACCGGCGGTGCCCAGGAGATCACGTCCCCGTACGTCATGACCGCCGTCGCGGCGTCCAGCGCCCGGGTGGGCAGGTCGCCGTCGAAGCGGCGCGCGAGCGCGGGGAGCGCGACGGCGACGAGCTCGGCCGCGTCGGGGTAGCGGTCCGGCGCGTCGGTCACGACCACGTCCGGCCGGCGCGGGGACGAGGAGGGTGCGCCCGGGTCGAGGAGGACGGTGGCGCCCGCCCGCCACGTCGCCAGGGCCCACACGACCGTCCGCCAGTGCACGGGCAGGTCGAGGAGCACCACCGTCCCGGGGCCGGCGTCGAGCTCCTCGACCAGGAGGTTCGTGGTCTTGGCGACCCAGTTGTCGAGCACGTGCCCGGACAGCTCGACGCGCTCGCCGTCCGGCCCGTACCAGGTCAGCCGCGGCCGGCCGGGGTCGCGCAGCAGGCGCGCCAGGACGTCGGCGACGGTGGCGGGCGCGTGGGGGTGCGCGTCGGGGGAGGCCATGGGCGTCAGCCTAGGTCGGGCCGCCGCCCCCGGCGGATCGGCGCGGGCCGCCCGAATGTCCGGATTGCGGTGGGCCGGGCGCGTGACCTACCACCCCGCGGCTTGACTCTGCGGCACGACACGCGTGTAATTCCACCAATGCACTTCTCGCAGGGCGAACGCCTGAGGGGCACCGACGCGGGCACGGAGGCTCTGGACATGTGGAACCTGCTCAATGACGACGCACCGTTCCCGACCGACCTCGGGCTCGAGCCGCCGGTCGAGGTCGCGACCGACGGGGCCGCGATCCTCCCGCTCTTCGGCGCCGCCGACGACGAGACGGTCCTGAGCTGGCAGGAGCGGGCCCTCTGCGCGCAGACGGACCCCGAGGCGTTCTTCCCCGAGAAGGGCGGTTCCACCCGCGAGGCGAAGAAGGTCTGCACGAGCTGCGAGGTGCGCGCCGAGTGCCTCGAGTACGCCCTCGCGCACGACGAGCGCTTCGGCATCTGGGGCGGGCTGTCCGAGCGCGAGCGACGCAAGCTCAAGAAGCGCGTCGTCTGAGCCCCCTGACCTCCTGCGCCGCTCGCGTGGCGCAGGATAGGACCCGATGACCCAGGCTCACCCCCAGCCCTCCGCGCCCCCGGCCCGGTCCCGCACCGTCGAGGTGACGGCGGTCCTCGTGACCCGCGGGACCACCGAGTACCTCGAGGAGACCCTCGCGGCACTCGGGGCGCAGACGCGCGCGCCGCAGCGCGTGCTCGTGGTGGACGCCGCACCCGCGGACCAGCCGGACGACGACGTCGCGGCGGTCGCGGGGCGCCTGCGCGCGCCCGAGGGCGGCGTGGGCCCCGTCGTACGCGTGGTCAGCGCCCGGGGCGCCCGCACGTTCGGCCACGCCGTGCGCGCCGCCCTCGCG
>NZ_JACEXH010000082.1:0-15145 GCF_014525465.1 Actinotalea sp. JY-7885
GGCGCTGGCTCGTGACCGACCGGACGTAGCCGCCCACGAGCATCGCCGCGCCCTCCAGGTCGGCGCGCACGGCGAGGACCTCGCGCGCGTGGGGGTAGGGCGCGCGCGGCTCGGCGTGCAGTCCGTCGGCGTCGTCCCAGCACACGACGAGCCCGAGGTCCGAGACGGGGGCGAGCGCCGCCGCGCGGGTGCCCACGACGACGTCGGCCAGGCCCCGGCTCACCGCGAGGAACGCGCGGTAGCGCGCCGCGGGACCGTCGTCGGCGAGCAGCCGGACGCGGCCGGACCCCGCTCCCGGCGCCCACGCCGCGACGCCCGCGGCCTCCAGGGCGCGCTCGAGGACCTCGACGTCGGCGCCCGACGGGACGACGACGAGCGCCCCGCGTCCCCCCGCCCGCGCCGCCACGACGGCAGCGGCGATGTCGCGCGCCCACCCCGTCCCGTGCCCCGAGGGGAGGGCCTGCCAGACCGCGCGCGGCGACTCCCCCGTCGCGACGCGCCGCAGGAACGCCGTGCCGCCGGGCAGCTGCGGCCACGAGCCCGTCGCCGTGTCGTCCGCGGCCCGTGCCGACGGCTCCGGCGCCGGCCACTCCTCCTGCTCGACGCGGGCGTGACGCGGCGGCACGGCCAGGCGCAGGACTTCGGCCAGCGTCCCCGCGTACCGGCGTGCGACAGCGGTCGCGGCGGCGAGGACCGCCGGGGTCAGCACGACCTCGGGCGACACGACGCGGCGCAGCGGCACCAGCTCGCCGTCGTGCTGGGCCTCGGGCCGGCGCTCGAGCACGAAGCCGTCGACGTCCTGCCCGGAGAAGCGCACCCGCACCCGGACGCCGGGCCGCGCCGCCGCGGACATCGCCTCGGGCACCGCGTACTCGAACGGCCGGTCCAGGTGCGGCTGGGAGCGGTCGACGGCGACGAGAGCCACGGGGTCCACCGCGGCGAGCTCGCCCGGGGTCCGGCGGCGCGGGCGCCGCGGCGCGGGCAGGCCCCCGAGCGTCAGCTGGACCCCTGCCTCCTCCGCCACGCCGCTCATCCCATCACGAGCGACCGACACCCCGGTGCCGTCCCCAGGGGTGGTGTGCGGAGGCCGTCGCGGTCAGGACAGCGCGGAGTGCAGGTCGAGGACGCGGTCCGTGCGCTCCCAGGTGAAGTCCGCCACCTCGCGGCCGAAGTGCCCGTAGGCGGCGGTCCGCGAGTAGATGGGCCGGAGCAGGTCGAGGTCGCGCACGATCGCGCCCGGGCGCAGGTCGAAGACCTCGCGGATCGCCGCCGTCAGGCGCCCGACCGGGACGGTCTCGGTGCCGAAGGTCTCGACGTACAGGCCCACGGGGTGCGACGCGCCGATGGCGTAGGCGACCTGCACCTCGCACCGCCGCGCCAGCCCGGCGGCCACGACGTTCTTGGCGACCCAGCGCATGGCGTACGCCGCCGAGCGGTCGACCTTCGACGGGTCCTTGCCCGAGAAGGCACCGCCCCCGTGACGCGCCATGCCGCCGTAGGTGTCCACGATGATCTTGCGCCCGGTGAGGCCCGCGTCGCCCTGCGGCCCGCCGATGACGAACTGGCCGGTCGGGTTGACGAGCAGGCGGTGGCCGACCGTGTCGAGCTCGAGCTCCTCGAGGACGGGCGCGACGACGTACTCCGCGATGTCGGGCGCCAGCGTGGCGTCGAGCGAGACGCCCGGGTCGTGCTGGGTGGACAGCACCACCGTGTCCAGCCGCACCGGGCGGTCGCCGTCGTAGCCGATGGTCACCTGGGTCTTGCCGTCGGGACGCAGGTAGTCCAGCGAGCCCTCCTTGCGGACCATCGCCAGTCGCTCCGCGAGGCGGTGCGCGAGCCAGATCGGCAGCGGCATGAGGGACGGGGTGTCGTCGCTGGCGTAGCCGAACATCAGGCCCTGGTCGCCGGCGCCCTGCGCCTCGACCGGGTCGTCGAAGCCGGAGCTGGTCGCGTCCTGCCGCAGCTCCCAGGCCTTGTCGACGCCGGCGGCGATGTCCGGCGACTGCTGGCCGATGGACACCGAGATGCCGCAGGACGCGGCGTCGAACCCGATCGTCGAGGACGTGTAGCCGATCCGGCTGAGCACCTCGCGCACGACCTGCGGGATCTCCACGTACGCCTCGGTGGTCACCTCGCCGGCGACGTGGACCAGGCCGGTGGTGACCATGGTCTCGACCGCCACGCGGGCCGCGGAGTCCTGCGCGAGCATCGCGTCGAGGATGCCGTCGGAGATCTGGTCGCAGACCTTGTCGGGATGCCCCTCGGTCACGGACTCGGACGTGAACAGGCGCAGCTCGTCGGTCATGCCGTCAGCCTAGCCGCGCGACGACGGCGTCCAGGAGCGCGTGCGCGACCTCGGCCTTGGTCCCCTGGGCACGGGCGACCTCCTCGCCGCGGGCGTCCAGCACGACGACGTCGTTGTCCGGCGTGCCGAAGCCCCGTCCGGGGCCGACGGCGTTGACCGCCAGCAGGTCGGCGCCCTTGCGCAGGGCCTTGGCGCGTCCGTGCTCGAGCACGTCGCCCGTCGCGTCGCCCGTCTCCGCGGCGAAGCCGACCACGACCTGGCCGGGTCGCAGCCGGTCGGTGACGAGCTCCGCCAGGACGTCGGGGTTCTGCACGAGCTGCAGGGTGGCGCCGTCCGAGCCGCTCTTCTTGAGCTTGTGGTCCGCGACGGTGGCCGGCCGGTAGTCCGCGACCGCGGCCGCCATGACGACCACGTCGGCGGTGCGGGCGGCGCGGCGCACCGCGTCGCGCAGCTCGGCGGTGGTCTCGACGTGCTCGACGCCCACGCCCTCGGGCGCGGGGAGCTCGACGTTGGCCGCCACGAGCGTGACGTCGGCGCCGCGCTCAGCGGCGGCCTTGGCGATCGCCCAGCCCTGCCGGCCGGTCGACCTGTTGCCGAGGAACCGCACCGGGTCCAGCGGCTCGCGCGTGCCCCCGGCGGAGACGACGACGCGCCTACCCGCGAGGTCGAGCGGCGCGCGGCGGTCGTCCGGCCGTGAGGCTGCCCCGTGACGGTCGGCACCCTCGACGAGCGCCAGCGCCGCCGCCGCGATCGCAGCCGGCTCCGGCAGCCGCCCCGGGCCGGTGTCGGCGCCCGTGAGTCGGCCGGAGTCGGGGTCGAGCACGTGCACGCCCCGGCTGCGCAGGGTGGCGACGTTGGCACGGGTCGCCGGGTGCTCCCACATCTCGGTGTGCATCGCGGGCGCGAGCAGGACGGGGCAGCGCGCCGTGAGCAGCACGGCGGTGAGCAGGTCGTCGCTGCGACCGGCGGCCGCTCGCGCGAGCAGGTCGGCGGTGGCCGGGGCGACCACCACGAGCTCCGCCTCGCGGCCGATGGCGACGTGCTCGACGGCCTCGACCCGCTCGAAGACCCCCGCCGTGACGGGGTGGCCCGAGAGCGCCTCCCAGGTCGCCCGCCCGACGAACTCGAGCGACGAGGGCGTGGGCACGACGCGCACGTCGTGCCCCGCCTCCGTGAGCAGGCGCAGGAGCAGGGCGGCCTTGTACGCCGCGATGCCGGCGCTGACGCCGAGGACGATCCGCACGCCCCGCTCCCGATGTCTCGTGCCGCCCGCGGACGACGAAGCGCTCAGCCCTCGGTGGGCGTGACGGTCAGGAGGCCGGCGTTGATCTCGCGCATCGCGATCGAGAGCGCCTTCTCCTGGTGGCGCGCCTCGACGAGCGGGCCCACGTACTCCAGCAGGCCCTCGTTGAGCTGCGAGTAGTACGCGTTGATCTGGCGCGCGCGCTTCGCGGAGTAGATGACGAGGGCGTACTTCGAGTCGGCGGCCGCGAGCAGCTCGTCGATCGGCGGGTCGGTGATGCCCTCGGGTGCGGCGACGGTTCCGGCCATGTCTAGCTCCGTGTTCTCTCGGCTGTGCGTCCCGGCGCAGCGTGGCGCGTGCGGGTCCTGGCTGACGATCGTGGGGTCCGCGGGCGGCTGACGTCGCAGCTCCCCCGGCGGGACGAGGCCCGCCGGTGCGACGGCACACGGTGGGCGACGGCCCATCCTACCTCGGCGTCAGTCCCATGACCTCGACCAGCTCGTCCGTCGCGCGCCGGACGTCGTCGTTCACGATGACGTGGTCGAACTCGCTCTCCGCGGCGAGCTCCACCTTGGCCGTCGTGAGGCGGCGCTCGCGCTCCTCCGCGTCCTCGGTGCCGCGGCCGACCAGGCGGCGCACGAGCTCCTCCCACGAGGGCGGCGCGAGGAAGACGAAGCGCGCCTCCGGCATCGCGAGCCGCACCTGGCGGGCACCGGCGAGGTCGATCTCGAGGAGCGCGGGCCGACCCGCGGCGAGCTGCTCGAGGACCGGACCGCGCGGCGTGCCGTAGCTGTTGCGCCCGTGGACGACGGCCCACTCGAGCAGCTCGCCCTTGGCGACCATCTCGGCGAAGGCCTCGGGACCGACGAAGTGGTAGTGGACGCCGTCGATCTCCCCGGGTCGCGGGGCGCGCGTCGTCGCGGACACCGAGAGCCACACCTCGGGGTAGCGGGCACGGATGTCGGCGGAGACGGTGCCCTTGCCGACGGCGGTGGGGCCGGCGAGGACGGTCAGGCGTGCGGGTGACGTGTCGGTCAAGGCGTCGATCAGCCGAACCGCTCGATGAGCGCCTGCGCCTGGTGCGGGCCCAGGCCGCGCAGGCGGCGCGTCTCGGAGATCCCGATGTCGGCCATGATCGCGCGGGCCTTGACCTTGCCGACGCCCGGCAGGGACTCCAGGAGGGCGGAGACCTTGAGCTTGCCGATCACGTCGTCGGTGCGGCCCTGCTCGATCACCTCGGCGAGGGAGCCCTGGGAGTACTTGAGGCGGTTCTTCACCTCGGCACGCGCCTGGCGCGCGGCGGCGGCCTTCTCGAGCGCTGCAGCGCGCTGCTCAGGAGTCAGCGGGGGTAGGGCCACGCGTGGTCACCTTCTTCGCGGAGGGAGGAGTCCCGGATCGCGTCGAACCTAGCGATCTCGGAGGGTCAGGGCAATCGGCGCTGGTCAGCGCCGGGCTCAGCGCAGCGCGGCGGCCACCTCGTCGACGGTCCGCGCGGTCGCGGCGCGCAGCCCGGCCGCGTCGGGGCCGGCCCGCAGGACGGCGCGCGACGTCGAGACCAGGACCTGGGCCCTGGCGGCGCCGAACGCCGCCAGCTCCGCGGCACCGGCCCCCTGGGCACCGAACCCCGGCGCGAGGAGGGGGCCGCGGACGCCCGCGAGGTCGATGCCGAGCCGCTCAGCCGCCGGCGCGACCGTGGCTCCCACGACCAGTCCGACGGAGCCGAGGCCCGCGCCCGTGCCCGCCGTGGCGAGCTCCGCGGCGTTGAGGGCGCCCGCGTGCGCCGCGACGACGCCGGCGACGGACGCGGCGCTCCCGTCCGGATCGGCCGCGGCGGCGTGCTGGACCTCGGCGCCCTCCGGGTTGGAGGTGAGCGCGAGCACGAACAGGCCCCGGCCGTCGGCGGCGGCGCGCGTGACGGCGGGTGCGAGCGACCCGAATCCGAGGTAGGGGCTCACGGTGAGCGCGTCCCCGGCGAGCGGCGACCCGTCACGCAGGAAGGCGTCGGCGTAGCCGGCCATGGTCGAGCCGATGTCGCCGCGCTTGGCGTCGACCACCAGCTGCGTGCCGGAGCCCGCGGCCATCGCGACGACCTCCTCGAGCACGGCCACGCCCCGCGAGCCGTGCCGCTCGAAGAAGGCCGCCTGGGGCTTGAGCGCGGCGACCCGGCCCAGGAGCGCCTCCGTCACCGTGAGGGCGAACCGGCGCAGGCCCTCGGCGTCGTCCGTCAGCCCCCACTCGGCCAGCAGCCCGGCGTGGGGGTCGATCCCGACGCAGACGGGCCCGTGCTCGGCCATGGCGGCGGCGAGCCGCGCGCCGAAGCGCGGCCGGCCCGACGTCGTGCCGCCCTCCGCCCCCGGCACCGCGGCCGTCACCGCTGGACCGCGAGGACCGCGTCGCGCAGCTCGAGCCGGTGGTCCTGCAGGCTGCGGACGGCGAAGGGGCCGGCGCGCAGCGACTCGATGCCCTGCACGGCGGCCGCGAGCTGCTGGACGGTCGTGACGATCGCCTTGTCGGCCGCGACGGTCGCCGTGCGGATCTCGTACCCGTCCGCGCGGGCGCCCTGACCCGACGGCGTGTTCACGACCATGGCGACCTCTCCGGCCACGATGAGGTCGACGATCGTCGGCTCCCCCTGGGGCCCGCGTCCCGCCGAGTGCTTGCGGACCACGGTGGACGCGATGCCGTTGCGCTGCAGCACCGCCGCCGTGCCCTCGGTGGCGAGGATCTCGAAGCCCAGCTCGCTGAGCCGCTTGACCGGGAACGTGATCGAGCGCTTGTCCCGGTCCGCGACCGAGATGAACACGCGGCCCGACGTCGGCAGCCCGCCGAAGGCCGCGGCCTGCGACTTGGCGAACGCCGTCGGGAAGTCGACGTCGAACCCCATGACCTCGCCCGTCGACCGCATCTCCGGGCCCAGGACGGTGTCCACGACCGCGCCGGCCGCGGTGCGGAACCGCTTGAAGGGCAGGACGGCCTCCTTGACCGCGATCGGCGCGTCGAGGCCGAGCGTCCCGCCGTCGCCCGTGGCCGGCAGCACGCCGTCGGCCCGCAGCTCCGCGATGGTCCGGCCCGCCATGAGCAGCGCCGCGGCCTTGGCCAGCGGGACGCCGGTCGCCTTGGCGACGAAGGGCACCGTGCGCGAGGCGCGCGGGTTGGCCTCCAGGACGTAGAGCACGTCGGAGACGAGGGCGAACTGCACGTTGATCAGGCCCCGGACACCGACGCCGCGCGCGATCGCCTCGGTGGAGACGCGGATGCGGTCGAGCTCGGAGCGCGAGACGGTCACGGGGGGCAGCACGCACGCGGAGTCGCCCGAGTGGATGCCGGCCTCCTCGATGTGCTCCATGACGCCGCCGAGGTAGAGCTCGGTGCCGTCGTAGAGCGCGTCGACGTCGAGCTCGATCGCGTCGTCGAGGAAGCGGTCGATGAGCAGCGGTGGGATCTGCGCCGTGGGTCCGCTCACGGACCGGGCGGCCTCGATCGCGCGGTCGACGTACTCGGCGAGCTGGCCGTCGGAGTAGACGATCTCCATGCCGCGCCCGCCCAGCACGTACGAGGGCCGCACGAGCACCGGGTAGCCGATGCGCTGCGCGATCTGCGTCGCCTCGGCGAGCGTCCGGGCGGTGCCGAACGCGGGGGCCGGCAGGCCGGCGTCCGCGAGGACCCGGCCGAAGACGCCGCGGTCCTCGGCGGCGTCGATCGCGGCGGGCGGGGTACCGAGGATCGGCAGGCCGGCGTCCTGGAGCCGCTGCGCGAGCGCGAGCGGCGTCTGCCCGCCGAGCTGCACGATGAGCCCCGCCACGGGCCCGACGGCGAGCTCGGCCTGGTAGACCTCGAGCACGTCCTCGAACGTCAGCGGCTCGAAGTAGAGCCGGTCGGAGGTGTCGTAGTCGGTCGAGACCGTCTCGGGGTTGCAGTTGACCATGACGGTCTCGTACTCGCCCCGCAGCGCGAGCGCGGCGTGCACGCACGAGTAGTCGAACTCGATCCCCTGGCCGATCCGGTTGGGGCCGGAGCCGAGGATGAGGATCGCGGGCCGCTCGCGCGGCCGCACCTCCGTCTCCTCGTCGTAGGAGGAGTAGTGGTAGGGCGTGCGCGCCGCGAACTCGGCGGCGCAGGTGTCGACGGTCTTGAACACCGGGCGCAGGCCGAGCGCGTGGCGCAGCTGGCGCACGGTCTCCTCCCCCAGGCCGCGCAGCGCGGCGATCTGGACGTCCGACAGGCCGTGGCGCTTCGCTCGGCGGAGCAGCTCCACGCCCAGCTCGGGCGCCGTGGCCACCTCGTCCGCGATCTCGTTGACGAGCACGAGCTGGTCGAGGAACCACGGGTCGATGCCCGTGGCCGCGTAGACCTGCTCCACCGTGGCGCCGCCGTCGCGCCCGACCGAGCGCAGCGCCTGCTGGACCTGCACCAGGCGCTCCTCGGTGGGCACCGCGATCGTCGCGAGCAGGGCCTCGAGCTCGGTGCCGGTCGGGGTCGGCCCGTCCCAGTGGAACGTCGAGCCGGACTTGTCGATCGAGCGCATCGCCTTGCCGAGCGCCTCGGCGAAGTTGCGGCCCATCGCCATCGCCTCGCCGACCGACTTCATGGTCGTGGTGAGGGTCGCGTCCGCCGCCGGGAACTTCTCGAACGCGAAGCGCGGCACCTTGACGACCACGTAGTCGAGCGACGGCTCGAACGACGCCGGCGTCGAGCCGGTGATGTCGTTGGGGATCTCGTCGAGGGTGTAGCCGACGGCGAGCCGCGCGGCGATCTTCGCGATCGGGAAGCCGGTCGCCTTGGACGCGAGGGCGGAGGACCGCGAGACGCGCGGGTTCATCTCGATGACCACGACGCGGCCGGTCTGCGGGTCGACCGCGAACTGGACGTTGCAGCCGCCGGTGTCGACGCCGACCTCGCGGATGATGGCGATGCCGATGTCGCGCAGCCGCTGGTACTCGCGGTCCGTGAGCGTCAGCGCGGGGGCGACCGTGACGGAGTCGCCCGTGTGCACGCCGACCGGGTCGACGTTCTCGATCGAGCAGACGACGACCACGTTGTCCGCGTGGTCGCGCATGAGCTCGAGCTCGAACTCCTTCCACCCGAGGATCGACTCCTCGAGCAGCACCTCCGTCGTCGGCGAGTAGTGGAGCCCCGCGCCGGCGATCTGGCGCAGCTGCGTCTCGTCGTACGCGATGCCCGAGCCGAGCCCGCCCATGGTGAACGAGGGCCGCACGACGAGCGGGTAGCCGAGGTCGGCGGCCGCCGCCAGCGCCTCGTCGAGGGTGTGCGCGATGAAGGACCGGGCGCTCTCGGCGCCGCACCGCTCGACGACCTCCTTGAAGGCCTGACGGTCCTCGGCGAGGTGGATCGACGCGGTGTTGACGCCGATCATCTCCACGCCGAACCGCTCGAGCACCCCGGCCTCGTCGAGCGCGATGGCCGTGTTGAGGGCGGTCTGGCCGCCCAGGGTCGGCAGGATCGCGTCGGGCCGCTCCTTCTCGATGATCGACGCGACGACGTCGGGGGTGATCGGCTCGATGTAGGTCGCGTCCGCGAACTCCGGGTCCGTCATGATCGTGGCCGGGTTCGAGTTCACGAGGATGACGCGCAGGCCCTCGGCCCGCAGCACACGGCAGGCCTGGGTGCCCGAGTAGTCGAACTCCGCGGCCTGCCCGATGACGATCGGCCCGGAGCCGATGACCAGGACGCTGGAGATGTCAGAGCGACGGGGCATCGGGGGCGTGCTCCTCGTGGGTCGGGGCGGCGTGGTCGGCCGTGGCGCGGTCGGTGACCGAGCCGGTGGTCATGAGCTCGACGAACCGGTCGAACAGGTAGCCGGCGTCGTGCGGGCCCGCGGCGGCCTCGGGGTGGTACTGCACCGAGAACGCGGGCAGGTCGAGGCACTCGAGCCCCTCGACGACGTCGTCGTTGAGCGCGACGTGCGAGACCGTCACGCGGCCGTAGCGGCCGCCGTCGTGGGGGGCGGTGGACTCCCCGTCGAGCGGCGCGTCCACCGCGAAGCCGTGGTTGTGCGCGGTGATCTCGACCTTGCGCGTGCGCCGGTCCATGACCGGCTGGTTCACCCCGCGGTGGCCGTAGGTGAGCTTGTACGTGCCGTAGCCCAGCGCGCGGCCCAGGAGCTGGTTGCCGTAGCAGATGCCGAAGAACGGGATCCGCCGGTCGAGCACGTCGCGCAGCAGCTCGATCTCGTGCGTCGCCGCGGCCGGGTCGCCCGGGCCGTTGGAGAAGAAGACGCCGTCGGGCTCCAGCGCGAGGACGTCCTGCGTCGTGGCCGTGGCCGGCAGGACGTGGGTGCGGATGCCGCGCTCGGCGAGCCGCTGCGGCGTCATCGACTTGATGCCGAGGTCGATCGCCACGACCGTCGCGACCGGCTCGGCGCCGCTCGCGGGTCCTCGCACCGGCTCGACGGTGTAGGGCTCGGTCACCGAGACCTCGCTCGCCAGGTCCGCGCCGTGCATCGCGGGTGCGGAGGCGACCTCGTCGAGCAGGTCCTGCTCCGCCCGGCGGCGGCCCGACGCGTCCACGAGGGCCTCACCGGAGAAGATGCCCGCGCGCATGACGCCGCGCTCGCGCAGGTGGCGGGTGAGGGCGCGGGTGTCGATGTCGCTGATGCCGACGACCCCCTCGGCGCGCAGCGCGTCGTCCAGCGTGCGTCGCGAGCGCCAGCTCGACGGCCGGATCGCGGGGTCGCGCACGACGTACCCGGCGACCCAGATGCGCGTGGACTCCGGGTCCTCGTCGTTCATGCCGGTGTTGCCGACGTGCGGCGCGGTCATCACGACGATCTGCCGGTGGTACGACGGGTCGGTGAGCGTCTCCTGGTACCCGGTCATCCCGGTGTTGAAGACGATCTCGCCCAGGGTGCGGCCCGAGGCGCCGTAGGCCCGGCCGGTGAAGGTCCGGCCGTCCTCGAGGACCAGGACGGCGGTCTGGTCGGTCATCGGTTCTCCTCGGGCTGTGCGGGCGGTGGTGCGGCGGGCGGGTCCAGCAGCTCGCGCACGGCGGCCGCGAGTCGGTCACGGTCGGCGCGGCGGCGCGGGTACAGCCCCGTGTCGGCGTACAGCGGCGGCCCGTCGCGGTCGCCCGGCTGGGTCTCCCACCGGATCACGACGATGCCCTCGCGGCCGACGACCTTGCCGGCGACGCCCGAGACGAGCTCGACGCCACGGATCGCTGCGCGCGCGATCGCGATGTCCTGCACCGTGGGCCGTTCGATGAGGACGCCGGCGTCGTGCACGTGGACGGTCGCCTGCGACGGACGCCCCATGCCGTACGCGGTGACACGCTCCAGCCACTCCCCCGCAGTCGTGGTCGACACGTAGGTGACCTCGACCGGCTCGGTGCGCGCAGGCCCCCTGTCGCCGTCCGTGTCGTCCGGCTCGACCTCGCGCCACGACTCGAGGGACGCCCCGGGCACCGCAGGACCGATGACCGGGCCGCGACCCCGGGTGGGCGGCGGAAGCGTGCGCGGCGGCTCGGCGACGGCCGCGGCCGACCTCTCCGTCCGGCGCCGCCATCCGCGCAGCATCCCGCGGTACGCGAGGACGACGACGGCCAGCAGGAGCAGGACCGCAAGGAACGTCTTCACGCGACGCCGCCCTGCGCGCCCGCCACGGCGCCCTCGACCGGCTGGCCGTCCAGCACGGTCGGGCGACCCCGCAGGAAGGTGGCGACCACGCGTCCCGCGAGCTCCCGCCCCTCGTACGGTGTGTTGCGGCTCTGGCTCGCGAGGTCGGCCGGGTCGACCGTCCACCGCGCGGCGGGGTCGACCAGCGTGACGTTGGCGGGCTCGCCGACCGCGAGGGGGCGGCCCTGGGCGCGCGCGCCGGTGTCGATCCGCCCGATGCGGGCCGGGGCGACCGACAGGACGCGGGCGACGTCGGCCCAGTCGAGCAGGCCGGTCTCGACCATCGTCGTCTGCACGACCGACAGCGCCGTCTCCAGGCCCGTCATGCCGAACGCGGCCGCGGCCCACTCGCAGTCCTTGTCCTCGCGCGTGTGCGGCGCGTGGTCCGTCGCGACGACGTCGATCGTGCCGTCGGCGAGGCCGGTGCGCACCGCCAGGACGTCCTCGTCCGTCCGCAGCGGCGGGTTGACCTTGTACAGCGGGTCGTAGGTGCGGGCGAGCTCGTCGGTCAGCAGCAGGTGGTGCGGCGTGACCTCGGCCGTCACGTGGATGCCCCGGGACTTGGCCCACCGCAGGATCTCGACCGACCCGGCCGTCGACAGGTGGCACACGTGCAGGCGCGAGCCGACGTGCTCGGCGAGCAGCACGTCCCGCGCGATGATCGCCTCCTCCGCGACCGCGGGCCAGCCCGCGAGGCCGACCTCGGCCGAGACGCGGCCCTCGTGCATCTGGGCGCCGGCCGTGAGCCGGGGCTCCTGCGCGTGCTGCGCGATGACGCCGTCGAACGCCTTGACGTACTCCAGGGCACGGCGCATGAGGACGGGGTCGTGGACGCACTTGCCGTCGTCGGAGAACACCCGCACGCGCGCCGCCGAGTGCGCCATCGCGCCGAGCTCGGCGAGCTGCTCGCCCGCGAGGCCGACGCTGACGGCGCCGACCGGCAGCACGTCCGCCCAGCCTGCGTCGCGTCCCAGGCGCCAGACCTGCTCGACGACGCCGGCGGTGTCGGCCACGGGTGAGGTGTTCGCCATCGCGTGCACGGCCGTGAACCCGCCGAGGGCCGCGGCGCGGGTGCCGGACGCGACCGTCTCGGCGTCCTCGCGGCCGGGCTCGCGCAGGTGGGTGTGCAGGTCGACGAGGCCCGGGAGGGCGACGAGCCCCTCACCGTCGACGACGACGGCGGACCCCGCCTCGCGCGCCGCGTCGGCGCCCGTGGCCACGATCCGGCCGTCCGCGAGCAGGAGGTCGGTCACGGGTCCGCCGAGCGGCGCGACCCCGCGCAGCAGGTGGGGGGCGCTCATGCGGTCTCCTTCTCCTTGGCGAGCAGCAGGTACAGCACGGCCATCCGCACGGCGACGCCGTTGGCGACCTGCTCGACGATGACCGCGCGCGGCGAGTCCGCCGCGTCGGCCGAGATCTCCAGGCCCCGGTTCATCGGGCCGGGGTGCAGCACGATCGCGTGCTCGGGGAGCATCGCGAGGCGCCGCGCGTCCAGCCCGTAGGCCCGCGTGTACTCGAGCGGGCTCGGGAAGAACCCGGTCGCGCCGGCACCCGTGCCGTCCCCGCCCATCCTCTCGCGCTGGACGCGGAGCATCATGATCGCGTCCGGCTGCTGGTCCGCGATGACCTCGTCCAGGTGGTACGACGTCGTGCTGGTCCACGCGTCGGCACCGACGGGCACCAGGGTGGGCGGCGCGACGAGCGTGACGCGCGCGCCGAGGGTGTGCAGGAGGTTGACGTTCGACCGCGCGACCCGCGAGTGCAGCACGTCCCCCACGATCGCCACGTGGAGGCCGGCGAGGTCGCGGCCCACGCCGTCGGGGTTCTGCGCGTCGCCGACGAGGTGGCGGCGCAGCGTGAAGGCGTCCAGGAGCGCCTGCGTGGGGTGCTGGTGCGTGCCGTCGCCGGCGTTGATGACGGCGCCGTCCACCCAGCCGGAGTGGGCCAGGCGGTGCGGCGCCCCCGACGCCTGGTGGCGGATGACGACGGCGTCGGCACCCATGGCCTGCAGGGTGAGCGCCGTGTCCTTGAGGGACTCGCCCTTGGAGACGCTCGAGCCCTTGGCCGAGAAGTTGATGACGTCGGCCGAGAGCCGCTTCGCCGCGGCCTCGAAGGAGATGCGGGTGCGCGTGGAGTCCTCGAAGAAGAGGTTGACGACCGTGCGGCCACGCAGCGTGGGCAGCTTCTTGATCTCGCGCCCCTGGGTGGCCGCCATCTGCGAGGCCGTGTCGAGCAGGTGGACGGCACCGGCGCGGTCGAGGTCCGCGGCGCTGAGGAGGTGCTTCACCGGGACCCCTCCCCCGCGGCGGCGCGGGAGCCGATCCGCACGCCGTCCTCGCCGTCGGTCTCGACGAGCCGCACGCGCACCTGCTCGGTGAGCGACGTCGGCAGGTTCTTGCCGACGTAGTCGGCGCGGATCGGCAGCTCGCGGTGCCCCCGGTCCACCAGGACGGCCAGCTGCACGACGCGCGGGCGGCCGAGGTCGCTCAGGGCGTCGAGGGCGGCGCGGATCGTCCGGCCGGAGAACAGGACGTCGTCCACCAGGACGACCGTCCGGTCGTCGACGCCGCCGGCGGGCAGCTCGGTCGCGCCGATGGTGCGCGTGGGGTGCCGGTGCAGGTCGTCGCGGTACATCGTCACGTCGAGGGCCCCCACGATCGCGCTCGCGTCGACGCCCGGCTCGACCTCCGCGATCTTCGCGGCGAGGCGGTGCGCGAGCGGCAGGCCGCGCGTCGGGATGCCCAGCAGGACGAGCCCGGAGCCGCCCTTGTTGCGTTCGAGGATCTCGTGCGCGATGCGGGTCAGCGCCCGGGCGATCTCGGGTGGCGAGAGCACCTCGGCGCCCGGCGTCGGGGCGGCGGCGTCCGCGGAGGGACGGAGGGCATCGGGCACGGCAGGGCCAGAGGACATCTGGCGACCTCCTTCCCCGCCTCTCAGGACGGGTCTTAAAGGATGTCGGACGCCGCGACACTACCGGACCGCGCACCCCGCCACGCCGTCGCGTCCACCGGCGCGCGGGGCCACGGTGGGCGCGGGGTCCCCGGGCCAGGCCGGGCCGCGGGTGGCAGTCTGGGCGGGTGACGACGTCGACGCCGGCCGGACTCCTGCTCACCCCGGGCTCGGGAGCGAGCCGCGACCACCGGACCCTGCTCGCCGTCGAGGCGGCGCTGGCTCCGTTCCCCGTGCGCCGGGTCGACTTCCCGGGGCGCGCCGCCGGGCGGCGGGGGCCGGAGCGGGCGCCCGTCGCCGTCGCGCACGTGCGGGCCGAGGCCGACCGCTTCGCCGCCGATCTGGGCGTGGACCCGGGCGCGATCGTGCTGGGCGGACGCTCGTTCGGCGGCCGGATGTGCTCGATGGCGCTCGCGGAGGGGCAGCCGGCCGCCGGCCTGGTGCTCCTGTCCTACCCCCTGCACCCGCCCGGCGCGCCGGAGCGGCTGCGGATCGCGCACCTGCCGCACGTCGGCGTGCCGGTGCTGGCGGTCTCGGGTCTGAAGGACCCGTTCGGCACGCCCGAGGAGCTGGTGCGCCACCTTGCCGCGATCCCCGGGCCGGTGACGACGATCTTCGTCCCCGGGGGGCACTCACCCACCGATGACGCCGCCGTCGCGACGGCGGTCGCCGAGTGGCTGCAGGGCCTCGGGGCGGCGGTCTCGCCCGGAGCGGCGGATCCGCGCGCCGGCGGCGGGTGACGCGACGCCGCGCCGTCCCCGGGCCACGATGAGCCCATGCCCCCCACCACGGCCCTGGGTTCCCTGACCGACGACGCCGTCCGCCTCGCCGAGCGGTGGGTCGCCGCGACCGCCGCCGACCAGACCGCGAGCGAGCGGCGCACGACGGGACGCCTCGCGGGCCTCGTCTCGGACCCGGCGGGCCTCGAGCTGGCGGTCCGCTTCGTCGACCGGGTCGCGCGCCCGCAGGACGTCCGCGTCGCGGCGGCCGAGCTCGCCGGGCTCGCCGACCGGGCCTC
>NZ_JACEXH010000083.1:0-15090 GCF_014525465.1 Actinotalea sp. JY-7885
GGCCGGGGTCCGCGCAGCGCACGCGCGCCGGCGCGGCGCGACCGCCTGGCGCCGCGTCACCCGGCCCGGGCCGGTCCGGGGGCCCGCCCTGATCGTGCTAGCCTGCTTCGGCGCGCGAGTGGCGAAATGGCAGACGCGCTGGCTTCAGGTGCCAGTGTCCGAAAGGACGTGGGGGTTCAAGTCCCCCCTCGCGCACAGTGGGCCCCTTGGATGATCAAGGAGCCGAAGTTCGGACAACCCCCGATCGGACCCAGGTCCGGCCGGGGGTTGTCTCGTTGGTGGGCCCGTGGCCCGAGAAGTGGCACGCTGGCGTGCTAGATGGGCTTGTTTGACCATCCATTGCCTTGCGCGATCAGGGAGCAGGTCGTCATTCCGTGCGGGTCATCCGCGCGTGACACCGGAACGGGCCTCGCTCGCCGGCGCGGCGAGCGAGGACAGGCCCAGGAGCAGGCCCGCCACCAGCCCGGTCTGCGTGTGCGGCAGCCGGACGCCGCGTGCGCGGCGCCGCTCGCCCCAGCGGTAGATCGCCCGCTCGAGGGCGACGGTGCCGGCCACCGTCGCCACGGTGCCGGCCAGGACGGCGGCGCCGATGAGGAGCACCCGGGTGCGGTCCGGGGGCGGCGGGGGACCCGCGGCGCCGGCGTCGAGGACCGGGACGGTCGAGGTCAGGGCTCGGATGCGAGCGAGCGCGGCCTCCTCGGGCGTGGTCGCGGTGTCCGCCGTGGCCTCGTCCGCCGCGCCGTCGGCCTCCTGCCGCTCGCGCCGGGCCAGCGCGACCCCGTACGCGCCACCGGCGGCCACGAGGGCCGTCTTGAGCACGACGCGACGTCCCCGCGAGCGGACGACGTCCGGCAGCGCGTACCAGAGCGCTGCCACCGTCCCCGCGACGACGCCCTCCACGACCGCGCCCTTGCTCGGCCGACCACCCATGAGATCCCCCGCTCGTCGTCCTGCACCTGCCTCCCGAACGGCGCGCACGCGCGGGAGGTTCCCGTCCGGCGCCACGGACCGCCCCCACCGGCCAGAGGGTGCGGAGCGGCGCAGGCCGCGGGCCTGAGGACGGTCGGGTGTGGTCGGGTCGTCGCGCGGGCCGGTTCGGCGGTGCGGGCCGTGGGTCGGTACGGTCGTCGCAGACGTGCCGAGAGGAGCCACCATGGATGCGCGCGACGAGCGCCGGGACGACCCGGACCCCTTCACCACCCACCCCGCACCCTCGCGGGTGGTGATGTTCCTGGTGACCTTCGTGGCCCTGCTCGGCGGGTTCTACCTCATGGGCGTCGGCATCGACGACGAGTCGCCGTGGCTCTTCACCGGCGGCATGGTCCTCGCGGGCGGCGCGTTCGCGCTGCCGATGCGCGAGAGCCGCGCCTGACCGCGTGACCGACGCGACCGGCGCCCCCGGCGCGACCGGCGCACCCGACGTCCTGGCCGTCGACGTCTGGTCCGACGTCGCGTGCCCCTGGTGCTACCTGGGCACCCGCCGCTTCGCGGAGGGGGTGCGCCGGTTCGCCGGGGCGCGCGCCGCCGAGGGCCGTGCCGTGCCCGAGGTCCGCCTCACGCACCACTCGTTCGAGCTGTCCCCGGACACGCCCGTGGACTTCGACGGCACCGCGGCGGACTTCCTCGCCCGCCACAAGGGCGTGCCGATGGCGCAGGCGGTGCAGATGCAGGCGCAGGTCGCGGAGCTGGCGGCCGACGCGGGCCTGACCATGGACTTCGCGCGCGTCCGGCACACGAAGACGCTCACGGCGCACGAGCTGATCCACCTCGCGCACGCGCACGGGCGTCAGGCCGAGATGGTCGAGCGGCTCTTCCGCGCGTACTTCACGGAGGGCCGGCACGTCGGCCGGACCGAGGACCTCGCCGACCTGGCCGCCGACGTGGGCCTGGACCGCGACGAGGTCGTGGCCGCGCTCGAGGCCGGCACCTACGCCGACGCGGTGGCCGCCGACGTCGCGCAGGCCCGGGTGTACGGCATCACCGGCGTGCCGTTCTTCGTCCTGGACGGGCGCTACGGGGTCTCCGGCGCGCAGGACCCGGCGGTCTTCGCCGCCGGCCTCGAGCAGGCGGCGTCGGACTCCACGTCCGGAGCCGACGACTGACGCGCGCTAGCGGCGGACCGGTGCCAGCGGGTCGTCGGCCAGCTCGCCGCCGATCGCCCGTGCCGTGGCGAGCGCCTCGGCCAGGCACCGCATGTAGGCGGCGGAGACCTCGGCGGGGAGCATCCCGGCCGTGAGCACCCCGGTGGAGTCCTTGCGCTCGTGGGCCCGCACGGCGACGAGGGCGGCGCCGAGCGCGCCCTCGCCGCGAACCGCACCACGCACGACCTCGGACACGCCGACCTTGTCGAGCAGCACGTCGACGGGGACGGCGATCTGGCCGGCGAGCGCGGTGAGCATGCCGACCGTGTAGCCCGCAGGGTCGCCCGTGAGCGTCTCGCACGTCAGCGCGCGGGCGAGGATGAACCACAGGCTGTCCATCGCCCCCGGCCGGGCGCCGAGGAGGAGGCCCGAGACGAGGGTGGTGACCTCGCGGGCCCCGAGCAGGACCACCGCCTGGTGTGCGGTGTCGACCGGCGCCGCGAGCGAGAACGCGCCGCTGTTCACGAGGTGGAGCAGGCGCAGCGTGAGCACGGGGTCCGTGTCGACGACCTGCGCGACCTCCGCCATGGGGGTCTCCGGCTGCTGAAGCAGGTGGAGCAGGGCCAGGCACTGGAGCTCGCCGGCGCGCAGCACGCGCTCCGGCGGCGGCGGCTCGGCCTGGGCCCGCACGGCGTGGCCGCCGTAGAGGGCGTCGACACCGGCCGCGCGGCACTCACGCACCGCGGCGTCGTCGTGCACGTCCGGCGCCAGCGCTCGCACGCCGGCCCGGTGCAGCCGGTGGACGAGCACCGACAGGGGGAGCGCGGTCCGCCGGTCGACGACGGCGTAGCCGACGGAGCCGAGCAGCGCGTCCTGCGCGGGCAGCCCGCGGTAGCCGGTCAGCGCGAGGTCGACGCCCAGGGCGCGCAGCACGGCCGTGCGCTCGCGGGCGTCGTCCCGGTCCTCGAAGCCGAGCGGCAGCTCGAGCACGAGGCGGCCGGGGGCCGACGGCGCGGGCAGGTGCCCGTCGAGCATGGCCGGCGTGGCGGGCAGGAACGCGTAGCGGTCCGCGACGACGTCGGGCAGGTGCAGGGCGAGGTAGTGGTCGTGCGCGTCGGGGTGCTCCGCCTCGGTCTCGGGCCCGCGCTGCGCCGGCACGACCGGGGGTGCCGGCGCGACGGAGACGACGTACCCGACGACGCGGCCGTCGAGCGTCGTGACCGGGTCACGGTGGATCGTGGGGCCCTGGGGCCGCGCCTCAGCCGGCGCCGCGGCCGCCACCGTCACGCCGCCGTCAGCGGCGCGCGCAGGGGCCACCTGTCGTCGTCGAGCACCACCTGCAGGGCCGTCCCGGTCGAGGCGTTGACGGCGACCGGCGCGAGGAGGTTCGCGGTCGGCGGCGCGTCGCCCTGGCCCGGGTGGACGACGACCAGCAGGACGGCGTCGTCGGTGCCGAGGGTCTCGCGCGTCGAGCCGTCCAGCTCGGGCGCGTAGTCCGGGAAGTACGCGCGCGGCGGCACGAGGAAGAGCCGGACGTCGGGCTCCTGCGTGCTGCGCAGCGTGAAGAGGTAGCCGGTGTCGTCGACCGCCGCGAGCGAGAAGGTGCGCAGGTCCCGCAGGCCCGGCGGCGGCGTGGCGAAGTCGAGGACGTCGGCGACGGTCCGGGCGTGCGGGGGCGTCGCGGTGTCGGTCACGGTCACGGTCATCGCAGGAACTCCATCAGGCTGGGCTGCAGGACGCGGGCGGCGGCGCCGAGGGCGCCCTGGTAGGCGACCTCCTGCATCTGCAGCTCGACGATGACCTCGGCGAGGTCGATGTCCTCGATCGCGGACAGCTGGCTCTTGAGGTCGGCGTCGACCTTCTGCAGCGACGTCTGCGCGGTCAGGGCGGCGTTGTGGCGGGTGCCGACCCCGGCGAGCTCGCCCAGCATGGTGGTCATCCGCTGGTCGATCTCGCCGAGCCGGGGCCCGACCTCCACGCCCGCGCGGAGATCCGCGACGATCGAGTCGATGAGCGCGAACACGGAGTCGGCGCCGTCGCCGAAGGCCTGGGAACCGTCATGGTCCGCGCGCACGAGCGACTCGGGTCCGAGGCGGCGCTGGACCGTCCCGTCGGTGGTGCCCTGCCATGCGTAGGAGCCCTCGGTGAACGCCTGCGGCCGGTCCGAGGTCCCGGCGAAGACCGAGCGGCCGTTGTACCGCGTGTTCGCCTGGCTGAGCAGGCCGTCCCGGATGCCCTCGAGCTCGACCGCGATGGCCTCGCGGGAGATGGCGTTGAGGGTGCCGCTGCTGGCGCCCTGGACCGTGAGGTCGCGCGCCTTGCGGAGCGAGGCGACCGAGGTCTGCAGCGCGGAGTCGACGGTCGTGAGCCAGGCGACGGCGTCGTCCGCGTTGCGGGCGTGCTGCTCGGCGGCACGGCGCTCGGCGCGCAGCTGCATCGCCTGGCCGGTGCCGCCGGGGTCGTCCGACGGCTTGGTGATGACCTTGCCGCCGGACATGCGGCCCTGCAGGTCGGCCATCCTGGACAGGTTGACCTGCAGGTTCGCGAGCGTCGAGCGCTGCACGGTCTGGTGCGTCACGCGGTTGATCACGTCTACCTCCCCACCACGCCGGTGCGGTTGATGAGCACGTCGAGCATCTCGTCGATCGCCGTGAGGACGCGGGCGGCCCCCTCGTAGGCCCGCTGGAACGCGAGCATGTTCACCGACTCCTCGTCGAGGTCGACGCTGGCCTGCGAGAGCTGGAGATTCTCGGCGGTCGCGCGGGTCGTCTCGGTGACGGCGGCGCGCTGCGCGGCGGACCGGCTCGTGACCCCGAGGTCCACGACCCACGCACGCCAGCTCGCGTCCGGGCCGTCCGACGCCGTGGCGAGCTGCGAGATGCGGTCGGCGACCGAGCCGTCGAAGGCACCCTTGCCGGCGTCGCCCGCCGCGATCTGGCCGGCGTCGGTCACCGCGAGCGAGAGCCCGAGCGCGGCCGGCTGACCGGCGCCGAGCGTGAAGAAGTCGCCGCCCGCGGCTCCCGCGGGGGTCTGCGCGCCGGCGTGGATCGCGTTGACGGCGTCGTGGAGCGTGCGCGCGACGTCGTCCCACGCGTTCGCGGCGTCGGCGAGCAGGCCGCCGGAGGACGCCGGCGCCAGGGTCGCGAGGTGCCCGGCGATCGCGCCGCCCTCCAGGGGCAGCGGCGTGCCGTCGGCCCAGCGGACCGCCACGGGATCGGGAGTCGAGGGCGGCTGGCCGATGCCGCCGGCCATCTCGCGCGATCCGGTCAGGACCAGGCTCGTGGCAGTGGTGCCGCGGACCAGCATGTTGCCGCCGACGACGACGTCCATGGTCCCGTCCGCGCGCTCGCGGCCCGTGGCGCCCACGAGCCCCGAGAGCGTCGTGACCAGCTGGTCGCGCCGGTCCATGAGCTCGTTGGCCGAGCCGCCCGCGACGAGCACCGAGCGGATGGAGTCGTTGAGCTCGGCGATCGCCGTGGCCGTCGTGTTCACGTCGGCGACCAGGGCCTCCGCCTGGGTGCGGGTCTGGGTCCACTGCGTCTGCACGGCGCGGTAGCCGTCGGAGACCTGCGTGACCAGGGCGCGGGCGTCGCCGAGGAGGACCTCGCGGGCCGCCGGGTCGTTCGCGTTGTTGCCGACGCCCTGCCACGCGGCCCAGAAGGCACTCAGCGCGGCGGCCGGTCCCGTCGTGCCGGGCTCGGTGACGCTGGCCTCGAGCCGGCCGAGGGCCGCCGCGCGGGTGTTCTGGAAGGAGGCGCTCGACGTCGTCGCGCGCAGGCGGGCGTCGAGGAAGGCGTCGTCCATGCGCGTGATGCCCGTGACGCGCACGCCGTTGCCCGCGCCCTGCGGCGTGGAGAACATCGACGGCGCGGACAGCGCGCTGACCGACTCCGTCGTGGTGCGCTGACGCGTGTAGCCGGCGGTGTTCGCGTTCGCCATGTTCTGGCCGGCGACCTCGAGCGCCTGGCGCTGGGCGATGAGGGACGAGAGGGCGGTCCCGAGCCCCGAGAACGTGCTCACAGCGCCTGGTCGAGCAGCACGCTGCCCGTGGTCGTCGCGGCCGCGCCGCGGGGGTCGTAGGTCTGGACGCTCTCCTGCAGGCTCATCAGCGTCTCCTGCGTGGCCCGGTGGGAGGTCGCGAGCAGGTCGCGGTTGCTCTCGGCGAGGCCGTTGATCTGGTCCGTGAGGGAGACGAAGGCCGCGTGGTGCTCGGCGAGGAGCTCGTCCCAGGGGGACGGCGCGTGCCGCGCGAGCTCGAGGAGGCTCGCTCCCTCGGTCCGGCCCAGCTCGCGGGCGGCGGCGTCGGCCTCGGCGGACCGGCCCAGCTCGGCCGTGCGGATCTGGGCGAGGACCGACTCGACCTCGCGCGTCGCGTGGCCCAGCCACTGCGTGCGGCCGCTGCTGAGCACCAGCTGCTCTTCCTCCAGCTTGAACAGCAGGAGCTCGAGGAGCTGGCGCTCGTGCCACAGCACCGCGGAGAGCGCGTTGAGGGCCATGAGGTCAGTCCTTCTTCCGTGCGGTCACGTCGACGGGCAGCGGGAGCCGCTGTCCTGACCGGATGATCGGCCGGACGGCGCCCTGTGTGACCCTTTCCGTTGGGCCATCTGAGCATCGGCGGCCAAATGTGACGCACGTCACACAACCGGGTCGGACATGGGCGTCCGCGTCCGGTTCGTCCTGGGACGTAACCGGGCAATGTGAGCGCCAACACAGGGTCCCGGCATGTGGACAACCCTGGGGAAAGGGCTTTCACCCGCGACGACTCCTCAAGGGTGATCATGCCGGTCCCGAGAACCACCCGGTGACCATCGCAGACCAGGCCGACGCGGCTCTCATCGTCGAGAACCTCCCGCTCGTCGGCTACCACGTCAACGCCACCCTCAGCCGCGTGCCGTCGTACGTGTCGCGCTCGGACCTCGCGTCCGCCGGAGCGTTCGCGCTGGTCAAGGCCGCGAAGGCCTACGACGCCAGCACCGGCGTCCCCTTCTCGCGCTACGCCTCGCTGCGCATCAAGGGCGCGCTGATCGACGAGCTCCGCGGCATGGACTGGGTCTCGCGCGGCGCCCGCCGCCGGGCCCGCCGCCTCGGCGAGGTCGTCGACGACCTGACCGCCACGCTGGGCCGCGCACCGTCCCGCACCGAGGTCGCCGAGGCGACCGGGATGACGGTCGACGAGGTCGACGCCGCGCGCAGCGACGCCGACGTGCGCGTCGTGAGCATCGACGCGTTCGACGGCGTCGTCGCCGACCAGGTCGTCGCCGTCGGCGCCGGCCCGGAGGAGAGCCTGCTCGCCGCCGAGCGCCTGCAGTACCTGCACGCCGGCGTCGAGGCCCTGCCCGAGCGCATGCGGTACGTCGTGGAGGAGCTGTTCTTCCACGACCGCCCCGTCGTGGAGCTCGCCGAGGAGCTCGGCGTCACGCAGTCCCGGATCAGCCAGCTGCGCACGGCTGCCCTGCAGATGCTGCGCGACGGCATGAACGCGAGCCTCGACCCCGCGCTGGTCCAGCAGGCGGACCGGCCCGACGGCGTCGCGGAGCGCCGGCGCCAGGCGTACTACGCGGACGTCGCGGCGCGGGCCGCCGGTGCCGCGCACGCGAGCACGGTGAAGGTCGTCCCGCGTCCGCACGACGGCGCGCACGACGTCGCCGCGTCGCGCCGGCACGCGCTCGCCGTCGGCTGAGCCGGGCTCCCGGGCACTCGAAAAAAAGATCCGGCGGAAACCTCATCGCCCGTCGGGCACCGCCGATCAGTCGGGTGCTCGCCCATGGATGGGCGGCGACGTCCGACCCGTCTCAAGGAGGATTCTCATGGGTCTCTCGATCAACCAGAACATCGCGGCGGTCAACAGCTACCGCAACCTGTCCAACACGCAGAACGACCTGAGCAAGTCGCTCGAGAAGCTCTCGTCCGGCTTCCGCATCAACCGCGCTGCGGACGACGCGGCCGGCCTGGCGATCTCCGAGGGCCTGCGCTCGCAGGTCGGTGGCCTCAAGGTCGCCGCCCGCAACGCCCAGGACGGCATCTCGGTCGTGCAGACCGCAGAAGGCGCCATGACCGAGGTCCACGCCATCCTGCAGCGCCAGCGCGACCTGGCCGTGCAGGCCGGTAACGACTCGAACAACGAGGCTGCCCGCACCAACATCAAGGCCGAGTCGGACAGCCTCTCGCTGGAGCTGACCCGGATCGCCGACTCCACGAACTTCAACGGCGCCGAGCTGCTCAAGGGCGGCACGATGACGTTCCAGGTCGGGGCCGGCGCGGACGCCGCCACCAACCAGATCGAGGTCGACCTCGCGGACATCTCGGGTCTTGGCACCACCATCGGTAACCTGACCTTCGACACGGCGGAGAACGCCGCGCTGTCGATCGCCGCGATCGACACGGCGATCAGCTCCGTCTCGTCCGCTCGTGCCGGCTTCGGTTCGGTCCAGAACCGGTTCGAGCACACCATCAAGAACATCAACGTCGCGGTGGAGAACCTGTCCGCGTCGGAGTCCCGCATCCGCGACACCGACATGGCGTCGGAGATGGTCTCGTTCACGCGGGCCCAGATCCTGTCGCAGGCCGGCACGTCGATGCTCGCGCAGGCCAACCAGATCCCCCAGGGCGTCCTCTCGCTCCTGCGCTGATCCGGGCCGCTCCGGCGGCACCTGAGCCAGCTCGGTACGACCAGCACGTCAGTGCACCACCGGCCGACGGCGGGATGACGACGTCACCCCGCCGTCGGCCGGAGCCGTTCCGCCTTGCGAACACGAGGCGGCCTGATCAGGAAGGAGTGAGTCGTGGCCGGAATGGGTGTCGACGGACTCGCCTCCGGCCTCAACACGACCGACCTCATCAACCAGCTGATGCAGGTCGAGGCGATGCCTCAGACGCTGCTGAAGTCGAAGCAGTCGCAGTCGCAGTCGCTCGTGGCGGGCCTGCAAGGGCTCAACACCCGCATCGCCTCCCTCGCCGAGGCTGCCCGGAACACCGCCAAGGTCGAGTCGTGGAACGCCTACTCCGCGACCAGCTCGGCGACGGGCACGACCGCCGTCGCCGGCAGCACCGCACAGCCCGGCACGGTGACCTTTCATGTCGACAGGATCGCGACGACGCAGGTGAGCGTCAGTGCAGCCACACGGGACGACGGCTCGTTCGTCACGTCCGACCCGCCGGCGCTCACGATCAGGAAGAAGGACGGGACGCTCGTCACCGTCGAGGCAAGGACGGGCAGCCTGAGCGACCTCGCCAAGGCCCTCAACGACTCCCCCGACGCGGGCGTCAAGGCGACCGTCGTGCGAGTCTCGAACGGGACGGAGCCGACGTACCGCCTCCAGCTCACGGGGACGCAGACGGGCGAGGACGGCTCCTTCGAGCTCTTCGCCGGCGCCGGGTCCGAGGTTGCGGCGGGCACGGCACCCTCGCTCCTCGAGGTGCAGGTCCGTGCCGCGGAGAACGCCCAGGTGACGCTCTGGAAGGGCGTGGCGGGTCTGGAGCAGACCTACAGCCAGTCCTCCAACACCTTCTCCGGTCTCATGGCCGGCGTCGACGTGACCGTCTCGAAGGCCACGGCGGCCGACGAGGAGCAGACGACCATCACCGTCGGTCGCGACGACGCCGCCCTCACCAAGCTCGCCTCGGGCCTGGTGGGCGCGATGGGCGTCGTCCTGTCCGAGATCACGTCCCGGACCGCGACCACGACCAAGACCAACGCCGACGGCACCACGTCGGTCACGGGCGGCCTCTTCAGCGCCGACAGCGCGGTTCGCGGCATCCAGCAGCAGCTCACGACCGCCATGTCCCTGCCCGTCGACGGCCGCTCGCCGTCCGAGGTCGGCATCGTCATCGGCCGCGACGGCACCTTCACGTTCGACGAGAAGGTCTTCGGCGAGGCACTCGCGGCGGATCCGGCCAAGGTTCAGTCGATGGTCAGCCAGCTCGCTGCGCGGGTTGCGGACGTCGCCGGTGCGACCTCCGACAAGTACGAGGGCAGCCTCACGCTCAAGATCCAGAGCCAGGAAGGCCTGGTCAAGGACATGGGAAGCCAGATCGAGGGCTGGGACCGCCGCCTGGAGGTGCGCCGTCAGTCGCTCTCACGGACGTACGCGGCGCTCGAGGTGACCCTGAACAAGATGCAGTCCCAGTCGAGCTGGCTCGCCGGTCAGCTTGCCTCCCTCCCGACCTACGGCTCCTGAGGAGCTCTGCCATGAACTACGCCGCCGTGCGCACCCGCTACGTGGACGACACCGTCGCCACGGCCTCGCCGGCCAAGCTGCTGACGATGCTCTACGACCGCCTGGTGCTGGACCTCCAGCGTGCCGAGCACGAGCAGCGGGCGGGCAACCGCGGAGCGGCCGGCACCCACCTCACGCACGCGCAGGACATCGTCGGCGAGCTCGCCTCGACGCTCGACGTCTCCGCGTGGGACGGCGCCCAGCAGCTGCTCTCGATCTACACGTTCCTCCTGACGGAGCTGGTCTCCGCCAACGTCTCGGGCGACGCCGATCGCACCGCGGCCTGCCGCGCCCTCGTGGAGCCGCTGGCCGACGCCTGGCACCAGGCCGCGGCGCAGCTCGGCGGGACGCTCGAGCCCGCCGTCGCGGCGTCCCCCGCGCGCAACCCCTTCGCGACGGCGGCCGCCGGCGGCTCGCTCGGCGAGCTCGGCGTCGGCTGACATGATCGCCCAGGCCCCGCCGGCCACCCGTCCGGCGCCCGGGTGGGACGCCGCGTGGGAGGCGGCGCTCGCGACGCTCGAGATGGACGTCGCGCAGGCCGAGGCCATGCTCGCGCTCGACCGCATCGCCGAGGCGCCCCCGCGCGACCCCTGGTCCCCGCCCTCGGGCCTGGGCCCCCTGCCGCTCGCCCTCGCGGACCGCGCCCGCACCCTGCTGGACCGCCAGATCGACGTCGGGCGCCGGTTGGCGGAGGCCGCGGAGCTGAGCCGGCGCCACCACCGCGCCGCGCAGGCGCTGCGCCAGGCGCCGCCCTCGGTGCCCGTGTACCTCGACACCCCGGCCTGACGCACGCCCGGCCAGAGCCCGGGCGCCACCGGGTGAATGTCCGGAACAGGGCGGTACGGGATCGCCCACGCGGGTGACCTGCGAAGACGCGGCCCCGGAACGCTCATGGTCGAGGCCAGGACGCCGATGACCACGACGAGCACGGATTGCTCGTCCCGAAGGCCATGGAACGGCCGTACCGCCCCTCGCACCTTGAGGTGGACCCGGCTGTGTTCGACTCGGTCTCCTTCGTCGCCATGAGCAGCGCGCTCGACGGGCTCGCCCTGCGCCAGCGCGTCATCGCCGACAACGTCGCGAACATCCAGACCCCCGGCTACCGCGCCGGGCGCGTCAGCTTCGAGGCCGCGCTCGCCCGCGCCGTGGGCGACGGCTCCGGCGCCGTCACCGCGAGCCGGTCGCAGTCGCTGGACCCGACCCGCCTGGACGGCAACAACGTCAACCTCGACACCGAGACGCTGACCAACATCGAGACGAACCTGCGGTACGAGCTGGCCACGCGCGCGATGGACGGCACGTTCAGCAAGCTCCGCACCGCGATGCGGACCGCGTGATGAGCATCTTCGGGGCGATCAACACCGCCGGCAGCGGCATGACCACGTACCGCACGTGGCTCGACGCCATCTCCGACAACCTCGCCAACCTCAACACCGTGCGCAGCACGGACGAGGAGGCCTTCCGGGCCCGGTACGTCGTCGCCCAGTCCGTCGAGGACGGCGACCGGGGCGTGCGGGTCGCCGGCGCGGTGTTCGGGTCGGCCGAGGGCCGCCTCGTCTACGAGCCCGCCAACCCGCTGGCAGACGCCGAGGGCTACGTGCGCTACCCCGACATCGACATGTCGAGCCAGATGACCCAACTGATCATGGCGCAGCGCGGCTACCAGGCGAACGCCGCCGTGGTCGACCGCGCCCGCGAGACCTACACCGCAGCACTGCAGATCGGACGTGGCTGATGAGCATCGACGCGATCGGGGGCATGTCTCCCGCCGGCCTGCTCGGCGCGCTGTCCCCCCTCGGTGGCGCGAGCGCCGCGCCGACGGGCCCGACGGCGGGCACGGGTGCCGCCTTCGGCACCACGCTCGCCGGGTCCATCGACCAGCTCCAGGCCATGCAGTCGACGTCGGACGCCCTCGGCGTCGCGGCCGTCACGGGTGACCTCGACGACGTGCACGACTACACGATCGCGTCCTCCCAGGCGGCGGTCGCCCTCGAGCTGACCGCGGCGCTGCGCAACAAGGCCGTCGACGCGTTCACCGAGATCATGCGGATGCAGGCCTGATGCCCGCGCAGCTCTCCGGCCTGGTCGGCCGGGTCCGCGCGACGATCGGGGCCTTCACCCTCGCTCAGCGCACCCTCGCGCTCATCGGCCTCGCCGGGCTCGTGCTCGGCGCGGTCGCGCTGTCCGCGTGGGCCGCGAAGCCGACGATGACGCCCCTGTTCACGGGCCTGGCCGCGAGCGACGCGAGCGCCATCGTCGACCAGCTCGAGTCCGAGGGCGTGCCCTACGAGCTGGCCGACGGCGGCTCGAGCGTCATGGTCCCGGCCGACGACGTCTACGCGATGCGCCTCGTCGCCGCCGCGGCGGGCCTGCCGACGGCGTCGGACGGCGCGGGCTACTCGCTGCTGGACGACATGGGCATGACGTCGTCCGAGTTCCAGCAGCAGGTCACCTACCAGCGCGCCCTCGAGGGCGAGCTCGCCAAGACGATCCAGTCGCTCGCGGGCGTCGAGACCGCCACCGTGCGGCTCGCGCTGCCCGAGGAGAGCGTGTTCGTCTCGGAGACCGCCGACCCGACCGCGTCCGTCTTCATCAAGACCAAGGCCGGCGCGACGGTGGACAGCGACAAGGTCCAGGCGATCGTCCACCTCGTCTCGGCCGGCATCGAGGGCATGGACCCGACCGACGTCGCGGTGGTCGACGCGAACGGCACCGTGCTGTCCGCCGTCGGCGGCACGCAGGCCGGGGGGATGCAGGGCGGACAGACCGCCGAGTACGAGGCGCGCGTCGCCAGCAACGTCCAGGGGATGCTCGAGCGCATCGTCGGCGCCGGCAACGCGGTCGTCAGCGTCACGGCGGACCTGGACTACGACCAGATCGCCCGGACCAGCGAGACGTACACGCCGGCCGAGGGCGCGCCGCCGTCGTCCGCGCAGACCAGCGTCGAGGAGTACACGGGCGGCGCCGAGGCAGGGGCGACCGGGATCCTGGGCCCGGACGGGCAGCCCCAGGGCGCCGCCGGCGGCGAGGGCGAGTACCGCAAGGAGAGCTCGACGGTGAACAACACCGTCAACAAGACGGTCGAGCAGCTCACCTCGACCCCGGGCGCCGTGCGCCGGCAGTCCGTCTCCGTGGTCGTCTCCGCCGACGCGGGCGGCGCGCTGAACATGGGTGACCTGCAGCAGGCCGTCGTGGCCGCCGCCGGCATCGACGAGGCGCGCGGCGACGTCGTCTCCGTGTCCCGCATGGCCTTCGACACCACGACGGCCGAGGCCGCGCAGACGGCGATCGCAGCCGCCGAGGCCGAGGCGCAGACCGCGCAGCAGTCGGAGCTCATCCGCACGGCAGCCATCGCGGGCATCGTGCTGCTGGCGCTCATCGCCGCTGCGGTCATGGGTGCCCGTCGCAGCCGCCGGGCGCGGCGCGAGGCGATCGACCTCGGCGCGATCGAGCTGGTCGAGGCCGCGCAGCGGCAGGTCATCGAGCCCGAGCCGGAGCCCGCGTACGTGCTGCCGCCGGCGCGGGACCTGGCCGCGGACGAGCTCGCCGCCAAGCGCGAGGACGTCATGGCCCTCGCGGCCGACCAGCCGGCCGAGGTGGCCGAGGTCCTGCGGGGCTGGCTCGTGGGCGGACGCCGCTGATGACCCTCGTGACCACCACCCCCGGGCTGACCGGCCGGCAGAAGGCCGCCCTCATGCTCATCCAGCTCGGCAAGGAGCAGGCTTCGCGCGTCATGGCGCAGCTCGACGACGCCGAGATCGAGGAGCTCACCGCGGAGATCGCGCGCTTCGAGCGCGTGGACGCCAGCGTCGCGAACAGCGTGCTCGAGGAGTTCCACGCCGCCTCCCTCGGGGGCAGCGGCGCCGTCAGCCGCGGCGGGCTCGGCCTCGCGCAGCAGCTGCTCGAGGCCTCCGTCGGGCGCGAGCGGGCGGCCGGGATGCTCGAGCGGCTCGCGAGCACGCTCCAGGGGCAGCCGTTCGAGTTCCTGCAGTACGCCGACGCCCGCCAGGTCGTCTCCCTGCTCTCGGGCGAGCACCCGCAGACCGTCGCCCTCGTGCTCGCGCACCTGCGGGCCGAGCACGCGTCGGGGATCATGGCCGGCCTGCCGGCCGCGGTCCAGGCCGACGTCGCCCACCGCATCGCACTCATGGAGCGCGCCTCGCCCGACGTCGTCCAGCTCGTCGCCGAGTCGCTCCAGCGCAAGGCCTCGGCCGTCCTGACGCCGCAGGAGCTCTCCGCCGTCGGCGGCGTGCAGCCCCTCGTCGAGATCATCAACCGCGCGGACCCGGGCACCGAGAAGGCGATCCTGGAGGGCCTCGAGGAGCGCGACAAGGCCCTCGCCGAGGAGGTCCGCAGCCGGATGTTCGTCTTCGGCGACATCGTCCTGCTCGAGGACCGCGCCATCCAGCTCGTGCTGCGCGGGGTCGAGATGGCCTCGCTCGCGACGGCGCTCAAGGGCGTCGACGAGGCGGTGCGGGAGAAGATCCTGCGCAACCTGTCCCAGCGCGCGGCCGAGAACCTCGCCGAGGAGATCGAGCTCCTGGGTCCGGTCCGGCTGTCCATGGTCGAGGAGGCGCGGGCCGCCGTCGTGCAGGTCATCCGCCGCCTCGAGGAGAGCGGGCAGATCGTCATCCGCCGCGAGGGCGAGGACGAGTATGTCGCCTGAGACCGCGGCCCCGACCGCCCCCGAGTTCCGCGCCGTCGCGCTGCCCAGCGTCGCGTCGGCCTCCGCGACCGCCGAGGCCGAGCGCGCCCGCGTCGCGGGCTTCGCCGCCGGGTGGACCGCGGGTGCG
>NZ_JACEXH010000084.1:0-15048 GCF_014525465.1 Actinotalea sp. JY-7885
CGCGCCCTGCGAGGCAGCGCGCCGCAGGGTCGCGTTGAGCGCGTCGCGGCGCGCGCGCACCGCGGCGCCCGTGGCGGAGGCCGGGTCGAGCGGCGCGCTCACCCGCCGCTCCACCGCAGCCAGGCGAGGTAGCCGGAGTAGCGCTGGTGGGCGTACTTCAGGGCGAGCGCGTCGTCGTACACGCTGCCGTAGAGCTTGACCGAGTCCTGCCAGAGCGCGAGCAGGCCCTCGATGCGCGCGGTGCGCCGCAGCACCTCCTGCTCGGTGAGCCCGTGCGTGCCGCGGTCGAGCTCGGCCAGGATCTCCCCGACCGGGTCGTCGGCGTCGAGCTCCTCGGCGTCGTACTGGCGGCACGTGGTGTCGAAGAGGTCGCGGATCCACGAGACCCGGTCCGTGCGCAGCGCCTGGCGCTCGGGGGCGTCGAAGCTCGTGGCCTGGAGGTCGGGCTGGAGCTTGTCGTGCAGGACGAAGGGCAGCACGGCGCGCAGGTCCGCGAGCGTGACCTGCGCGTTCCCGCGGAAGTACGCCATCGCCTTCGCGTACAGGATGAGGGACTGCAGGGCGCGCACGGAGAGCCCGTTGAGCGTCTGCGCGCCGACGTCGGCGAGCCGGTCGCGCCCGGTGTCGGCGACCGAGAGCGTGTGGGGGTCGACGCCCGCGAGCCGCGCGGTGTCCTTGGTCCGGTACTCGAGCTGCCAGGCGGCGTGCTCGAGGACCTCCAGCTGGGAGGCGAAGTACTCGAGCCGGCGGCGGACCGCCGCCGGCAGGTGCACCGCGAGGACCTCGCGGTGCACGCGGTCGTGCTCGTCGGCCGAGAAGACGATCTCGGGCGGCACGTTGTCCTCCGGGCGCACCCCGCGCTCGGCGCGCGTCACCAGGTCGCCGAGGAAGCGGTTGTTGAACGGCAGGGCCTTGACCACGACGTCGATCCGGTCGCGCAGCGCGTCGACGACCTGGAACGTGCCGCCGCCGGCGTCGTCGTTCGCGGTGAGGTACCAGGCCGAGGCGCCGGTCTCGTAGATCTGGTCGAAGACCTCGACGTAGCCGTCCGCGAGCACCGTCAGCAGCGCCGACTGCGTCTTGGTGGGGATGCGGTTGTACTCGTCGACGATCTTGACCCGCATCCCGAGCCAGGTGCGCCACGCGACGTCGATGTCGGCGAGCCGCTCGGCCGCGACGAGGTCGCGCGGCAGCGGCGTGCCGAACAGGTCGCTCACGGTCAGCTGGGGGTGGCCGTGCTGCATCGCGCGGCGGACGTCGCGCACCGGGTACCCGGCGAGCACGCCCATGAGGATCGCGCTCGCCGTCTTGCCGCGACCCGGGCCGCCCACCAGGAGGCACCGGCCCCGGACGGCGAACGTCAGCAGCGGCAGCAGGACGAAGCTCGAGTACGACTGGTCCGTCGGGAGCTCGACGACGGCGCGCGTGTCGCCGATGCGGTAGGCGGTGCGCGGCCGCGCGGGGTCCGCGAACTCGACGTCGTAGTGCGGGCTGATGATGGCGTGGTTGACCAGCCAGAAGTACGCCTGGCGCAGCTTCTCGTCGAGCGGCGCGTCGAGCGCGACGCCCGGACCCCCGACGGTGTCCCCCGCGAACAGCCGCTCGACGTCGAGCTGGGCGTCGGCGCCGGTCGCGCCACCGCTGCCGGGACGCGTGGGCGCCGAGGAGACCCGGTCGATGTCGCGGGTCGCGGCCGGCGCGGTCGGGTCGCTGGTCACGGGCACGGGGGCGTCGGGGCTCAGCACGCCTCGAGTCTGGCACGGATGATCACGGGACGTCCGCGAACGCCTCGGCACCCCGCTGCGGCAGCGGTGCCGACATCGGCCGCGGACGGGCGAGCAGCGGCGCGACGAGCTCGCACGCCGCCGCGAGGCGCTCGGACGGCGACCCGCGCAGCTCGTGCCAGGGTGCTCCCCCGGCCGCCGCCTGCGCCGCGAGCACCTCGCGGAAGCGGTCCTGCATCGCGTGGCGCACGTGCTCGCCGTCGCGCATCCCGTCCTGCACGAACGGGATCTCGTCGCCGGTCAGCAGGTACAGGTCCGGGACGCGCCGCGCCGCCAGGTGCTCGACCGACGGCGACCGGGTGCCCGTGTAGCGCTCGTGCCACAGCGTCGTGGCGAGCACGTCGGTGTCGCACACCACGAGCGGCATCGGGGTCGCGGCCGCGGCGTCGTCCTCGCGTCTGGCCTGCTCGCGCGCCACGAGGTCGAACTCGGCCGTGTGCCACGGGGCAGCCAGCCCGCCGGGCCGCTCCGCACTCCACTCGCGGCCGAACTCGAGCACGGGCTCGAGCCCGTGGTGGTGCGCGAGGTCGGCGGCGAGGGTCGTGGTGCCGGTGGACTCCGCGCCGAGGACGACGACGCGTCGCGCGAACCAGGCGCGCACGCCCGCGGGCAGCGCCCACCAGTGGGCCCCCGGGTCGGCCCGCACGGCGCTGCCCGAGACGGGGACGCCCACCCGGCCGGGGTCGACCCGCAGCCACGTGGCGCCCAGGCGGCGCGCCAGCTCCGTGCCGTAGGCGTCGGACGTGAGCACGGCGTCGACCGGCGCGTCGAGCAGGGAGCGCATGAGCGCGACGTGCGCGTCCCACGCGGCCGGGTCCGCGTAGTCGACGGGCGTGTCGTCGAGCGCCGTCACGACGTGGGCGCCGGGCAGCTCGGCCCGGAGCCAGCCGGCCCGCGTCTCGACCGGGACCGACTCCCGGGAGGAGCCGAGCACCTGCACGGTGACCCGGTCGCAGCGTGCCAGCCCGGTGCGGATGAGGTTCAGGTGGCCCGCGTGGACCGGGTAGAACTTGCCGATCACCAGGCCGTGGGCGTACCGCGTCATGCCACCAGGGCCGGATCGGAGGCGGCCACGGACGCCGGGGAGCCCGTGGCGGCGTCACGCTGCGCGCGGCGCCAGCGCCGCAGGCCCTGCAGGCACAGGCCGATGAACAGCACGTACAGCGCCGCGGTGACGTGCAGGCCGAGGCTCACGTACAGGCCCACGAGCAGCACGTCCGTGAGGATCCAGACGTACCAGCTCCCGAGCCACTTGCGGTTCAGCATGAGCTGCGCGACCAGGCTCAGGCCGGTCGTCAGGCCGTCCCAGAACGGCACCGCGGAGTCCGTCCACGTCCCGAGCACCACGGCGAGGACCGCCGTCGCCCCCGCCGCCGCCACGACGGCCACGGGCCAGGCCCAGCGCGGCGTCGGGCGGACCTCCAGGCGTCCGTGGTCCGCCCCGCCGCGGGCCCACCACCACCACCCGAGCGCCCCGAGCACCAGGTAGACGAGCTGGAGCGCGGCGCCGGCGTACAGCCCGCTGCTCGCGAAGATCGCGGCGAAGACCACGTTGTTCGCGATGCCGACCGGGAAGGTCCAGATGTTCTCGCGCGCCGCGAGCCAGACGCACGCCGCCCCCGTGACGAAGCCGATGATCTCCAGGATGTCCACCCGGAAACCCTAGGGCCGGCTCCCCCGGTCCGGGCGCACGAGCCGCACGTGCCACTCGGCGGCGCTGACGTCGGTGAGCGACGCGACCTGGTCCACGACCACCCGCAACCGCGCCGCGTCGTCGTCGGCCGCCGCCCAGTCGGCCGCGAACGGCGCCTCGAGCGCGGCGGGCGCGCGCTCGTGGAGCACCTCGACGAGGTCCGCCACGATCTCGCGCTGGCGGCCGTACAGCGGCTCGAGCTCGCGCGGCGCCATGACGAACGTGACCGCGAGGCCCTTGAGCACGAGGATCTCGGCGAGGGTCGGCGCCGGCACCACCAGCTCGGCGCCGTAGCGCGTGAGCGGCCCGCCCCCGTAGACCTCCCGGGTCGCGTCGATCGCGGCGCCGCAGAACCGGCCGATGAGCTGGCTCGTCATGTCCTTGAGCGCCGCGAGGGCCCGGCGGGAGCCGTCGAAGCCCTCGACCCACGTGGCCAGCAGCGGCAGGCGGCGCATCGCGTCGTCGAGGCAGGCCGCGTCGACCGCGTGGCCGTACCAGAGCCGGACCTGGGCGGCGACGCGCGCGCGGACCTCCGGGTCGCGCAGCACCTCCAGCTCGAGGCGGCCGCCGACCACCGCGTCCTCCACGTCGTGGACGGAGTAGGAGATGTCGTCGGCCAGGTCCATGACCTGGGCCTCGAGGCACCGCACGCGGTCGGGCGCGCCCTGGCGGAGCCACGCGAACACCTCGGCGTCGTCGGCGTAGACGCCGAACTTGGCCGACGGCGTCCCATCCGGCCCGGGCGGCGCGTCGGGCGCCGACCAGGGGTACTTGACCGACGCGTCGAGGCTCGCGCGCGTGAGGTTCAGGCCGACCGGCCGGCCGGTGCGGGGGTCGGTGACCTTGGGCTCGAGGCGCGTGAGGAGGCGCAGGGTCTGGGCGTTGCCCTCGAACCCGCCGATGCCGGCGCTCAGCTCCGCGAGCGCCCGCTCCCCGTTGTGACCGAACGGCGGGTGGCCGAGGTCGTGGGCGAGGCACGCCGCGTCCACGACGTCGGGATCGCACCCGAGCGCCTTGCCGAGCTCGCGACCCACCTGCGCGACCTCGAGCGTGTGCGTCAGGCGCGTGCGCACGAAGTCGTCGGTCGACGGGCCGAGCACCTGCGTCTTGGCACCCAGGCGTCGCAGCGCCGAGGAGTGCAGGATGCGTGCCCGGTCGCGCTCGAACGGCGTGCGCTGCTGGGACTTGGGAGCCTCGGGCAGCCATCGGTGCCGGTCCTGGTCCGTGTAGGCCCCGGTGCGGGGGCCGGTGGGGCGGGAGGCGTCGGGCACGCCGTTCACCCTAGCCAGCGCCGTCTCCCGCCGCGGGACCTGCCTCACACCGCGGGCCGGTCGAGGCGCCACACCCCGACGCCCGGCCCCTGCCCCGGCACGAGCAGGCCGTCCCCGCCGCGCCGCAGGTCCGGGCCGTGCAGCGTCGTGGCGCCGGCGCCGAGCCCTTCCGGCAGGACGGCGCCCGACCACGGCGCGCGGGCCACGGCGACGAGGACGCTCTCCTCGGGGGTCTCGCGCAGGTAGAGCACCGCGTCGTCCTCCACCAGCAGCCAGCGCAGCCCGCCGCGGCGCAGTGCCGCGGAGGCCCGGCGCACGGCGATGAGCGAGCGGTAGGTCTCGAAGGTCCGGGAGTGCCAGCGCTCCGGGCGGTCCCACGGCATCGTGACGCGCGCGTGCTCGCCGTTGTCGCCCGTGGCGCCCACCTCGTCCCCCGCGAAGATCATCGGGGTGCCGGGGTAGGTCATGAGCAGCCCGACCGCGACCTCGACCGCGGCGTCGACCTCACCCTCGGGCCGCACCCCCGCCCCCACCATGGTGCGCAGCCGCGGGGTGTCGTGGGACCCGAGCATGTTCCACTGGTGCGCGGTGACCTGCCACGGGACGAGCGCGTCGAAGTCGCGCATCGCGCCGACCATCGCCCCACCGGGACGCCGCGGCCGCGGCACGGGCAGGCCCAGCATCGGCGCCGTGCTCCCGGGCGGCGTCAGCCACGTCCACACCGGCCGCGTGAAGCCGGTGTAGTTCATCGCCGCGTGCCAGGTGTCACCCGTCAGGTCGCGCGAGGCGTCGTGGAAGTGCTCGCCGACCAGGAGGGCGTCGGGGTTCTGCGCGGCCACGGTGGCGCGGATCGCGCGGGCGACCTCGTGCGTGAGGTCCACGTCGCGGTAGCGGCCGGTCATGTTGGCGACGTCGATGCGCCACCCGTCCAGCGCGAAGGGCTCGCGCAGCCACCGGGCCACCACCGAGTCCCGGCCCCGGACCAGCCGGTCGGCGAGCGCCGGGGCTCGGTGGTCGAGCTTGGGCAGGCTCGCGTGGCCGAGCCACCCCACGTGGCCCGCGTCGGTCCAGTGGTAGAACGAGGCCTCCACCGAGCCCCGGTCCGCGGCGGCCCGCCGGAACCACTCGTGGGCGTCGCCGGTGTGGTTGGTGGTCAGGTCACCCATGACCCGCACCCCGCGCCGGTGCGCCTGGGCCACGAGCGAGGCCAGGGCCTCGTCGCCCCCGAGCAGGGGGTCGACGTGCTCGAAGGTGCTCGCGTCGTAGCGGTGGTTGGACCGGGCCGGGAAGAACGGCGTGAGGTACAGGACGTCCGCGCCGAGCTGCCGCAGGTGGTCCAGCCGCTCCTCGATCCCGCGCAGGTCCCCACCGAAGAGCTGACGCGGCGTGCTCGGGCCGGAGCCCACGGGCTCGTCGTCCCAGTCCGCCGGCTCGGCCCAGTCGGGCAGACCGGAGCCGGCCGGCGCGTCGGCCGACCGCGCGAAGCGGTCGGGGAAGACCTGGTAGACGACGGCGTCGCGGGCCCAGGCCGGCGCCGGGGTGTGCACGGTGAGGCGGAAGTCGGCCGCGTCGGGCACGTCCCGGGCGTGGACCCCCCGGCCGTTGAGCCACCGGTAGCCGCCGGGCTCGTCGAGCAGGAAGCGGTAGGACGTCACCGGGTTGTGCACCTCGACCTCGGCCACGTACCAGCGCTCGCCGCCGGCCGTGACGTCGAGGCGGGCCGGCGTCACGTGCGGCTCGCCGTCGCGCACCGTGCGCAGGTGCACCGCCCGCGTCGGCGCGTCCTGCGGCACGCGCACGCGCACCGGCACCACGTCGCCCAGCCGCGGCGCGGCGTCCGGCACGTACCGGACGCTCCCGTCGTGGTGGGCGTCCAGGCGCACGGGCCGGGCCGTCCCGCCTGCGGTCATCCCTTGCTCGCGGTCATCCCTTGACGGAGCCCGCCGTGAGCCCACCGACGATGTAGCGCTGCAGGAAGATGAACAGCACCACGACCGGGATCGCGCTGATGACGGCACCGGCGGCGAACAGCCCCCAGTTCGCCGAGAGCAGGTCGGACACCCACTGGTACAGACCGACCGCGAGCGTCCAGTTCTCCTCGGACTGCAGGATCAGCTTGGCCAGCAGGAAGTCCGAGAACGCGGAGATGAAGGACAGCAGGCCGACGACGGCCAGGATCGGCGCGACCAGCCGCAGCACGATCGTCCAGTAGATCTGCGCGTGCGTGGCGCCGTCGATCTTGGCCGCCTCGTCGAGCTCCTTGGGCACGGTGTTGAAGAAGCCGTACATGAGGAACGTGTTCACCCCGAGCGCGCCGCCCAGGTAGACCATGATCAGCGCGAGCCGCGAGTTGAGGCCCAGGGCCGGCACGACCTCGCCCAGCGAGAGCAGCAGGAGGAACACGGCGACGAAGGCCAGCAGCTGCGGGAACATCTGGATGATGAGCAGCGCCGACAGGCCGACCCGGCGCCCGGTGAACCGGAAGCGCGAGAAGGCGTAGGCGGCCGCCGCCCCCATGAGCACGGTGCCCACGGCCGTCGACGTGGCGACCACGAGCGTGTTGACGACCCAGTTCCAGAACCGCGTGTCGCCCAGGTCGGCGTAGTTCGCGCCGGAGACCGTGCCGAACAGCTCGTTGGAGCCGGTCAGGGTCCCGCCCTCGGCGAGGGACGCCGAGATGACGTAGAGGATCGGGAAGCCCGCGTACACGATGGCGAGCACGGCGACGACGTAGCGCCAGCCCAGCTCGCGCCACCAGCGGCGCGGGCCCATGCGGACCTGCGCGGGGTCGGCGGGCCGGCGGCCGCGGCGGGACGCGGTGGCCGGGGCGGTGGAGGTCAGGTCGGTGGTGGCCATGTCAGTTGATGTCCTCCAGCGCGCGCGTCCTGCGGAAGCTGATCACCGAGATGGTGGCCACGATGACGAAGATGACGATCGACAGGGCGCTCGCCAAGCCGTAGTTCTTCGGCGCCCCGCCGTCCAGGCCGGAGATCGAGTACACCATCGTGATGAGGATGTCGGTGGCCCCGACGGGCACGGAGGCGTCCGGGAACCGCGGCGCCCCCTCGGTGAGCATCTCGATGATGTTGAAGTTGTTGAAGTTGAAGGCGAACGACGAGATGAGCAGCGGCGTCGTCGCGACGAGGACGAGCGGCAGGGTCACTGACCGCCACAGGCGGACCGGCCCCGCGCCGTCGATCTTGGCGGCCTCGACGATGTCACCCGGGATGGACTGCAGGGCGCCGGTGCAGATGAGGAACATGTACGGGAAGCCGACCCACAGCTGCACCCCCATCACCGCCACCTTGGCGAGCCACGGGTCGCCGAGCCAGTTGATGTCGACGCCGCCCAGCAGCACCGTGTTGATGAACCCGTAGTCCCGGTTCAGCATGCCTCGCCACAGCAGGTAGGACATGAAGGCCGGGAACGCGTACGGGAGGATCAGCAGGGCGCGCAGGACGCGGCGGAACTTGATGCGGTCGTCGTTGAGGACCACCGCGAAGAACAGGCCGACGAAGAACGTGAGCGCCACGGAGAGCACCGCGAAGACGAGGGTCCAGACGAGCACCTTGAGGAACGGCGTCGAGTACCGCGTGTCGCCGAACGCCTGCACGAAGTTGTCGAAGCCGACGGTGACCCGCCAGCCCACCGGGAGCTTCGTGCCGTCGGGCGCCTCGAACTGCCCTTCCGCGTTGGGCGCGTACTCGACGCCCGTCGAGGTGTCGATCATGCGGTCGGTGTCCGCGTCGTACTCGAGGCTCGAGCGGTAGACGTAGCCGTTGCGCCCGTCCTGCGTGCGGATCGAGCCGTCCTCGGGGTCGTCGGAGACCGGGACCCGCAGCCCTGTCACGTCGCGCTGGCGTTCGAGCACCTGCTGACGGGTGAGGATCGTCCAGCCCGGCACGTCGGTCACCGTGCCGTCGTCCACGACACCGTCGTCGACGTCGTGGAGGGGGTCCTCCGCCGTGCCGACGCGGACCTCGCCGTCGACGTCGAGCGCGAAGCCGAGCTCGCCACCGCCGAGCGGCCCGGAGCGCTCGACCACCACCAGCGGGTAGGCGGAGGTGCCCTCGACGCGCTTCTCGTTCTGCACCAGGAGGGCCTCGATGGCCTGGTCCTTGGTCGCGTTGTGCCCGTCGCCGTAGTTCGTGAAGGCCACGTACCCCGTGTAGGCGACGACGAAGATCTGGTACACGAGCAGGAAGGCCAGGCCAGGGAGCAGGTACTTCAGCGGCACCGCGCGCTTGGTGAAGTACACCCAGTTCGTGACCGCGAGCAGCACCACGGTGGCCCAGAGGATCGCCTGGTTCCCCTCCGCGATCGCCGCCATGACGATGTAGACGCCGATCGCGTCGATCAGGGCGACCAGGACGAGCTTGACGAAGAACCCGCGCGAGAAGGTCCGCGCGTGGGACGAGCGTCCAGCCCGCGCGGCGGCTCCTTCCTCGACGGGCGGCGGGGCGATCGGGGCCTGCGGAGTGCTCATCGGATCTCCTGAGGTGGCGAGGCGTCGCTGCGTCGCGGCCGTCGTGACTGTCGCTGGTGGAACGCCGGGCCCGGGAGTACCGCTCCCGGGCCCGGCGTGACGAGGTCCGTCAGGAGGCGGCGTCGATGGCGGCCTGGATGTCCGTCACCATCTTCTCCCAGCCGGCGACCGGCTCGATGGAGCCGCTGATGATCCCGGCCTCGGTGGCGCCCCAGAAGCTCCACACGGCACCCATCTCGGGCAGTGCGGGCGACGGGAGGGCGTCCTCGGCGACGACGCGGAAGCCCGCGGTCAGCGGGTCCTCGGAGGCGACGTCGGCCGCGGCCGTCAGCGCCGGCAGGCGGTTGCCGGCCTCGTACAGCGCGACCTGGGCCTCCTCGGTGGCCATGTAGCCGGTGAGGAAGTCGCTCGCGATGAGCTGGTTGTCGCTCTGCGCGTTGACGTAGAACCCGGGCACGCCCGAGAACGGCCGTGCGGGCTCGCCGCCGGCGCTCGGGATCGGGTCGACCGCGAGGTCCATGCCCTCGAACGTCGACAGCATCCAGGGGCCACCCAGGATGTAGGGCGACTCCCCGTTCTTGAACGCCTCGACGGCGATGTCGTAGGTCATCGAGGTGCTCAGCACGCCGGCGTCGGCCTGCGCCTTGAGCCACTGCGCGAACGCGGTGCCGGGCTCGCCGCCGAGCTCGAGCTCGGGCAGGTAGGCGCCCTCCGCGTCCTGGGCGAAGACCTCCGCCCCGAACGAGGTCTGGAACGGGTACATCGTGTACGGGTCGCCGTCCTCGCCCACCTGCACGAGGAACGGGTACGTCGTGCCCGCGGCACGGCCCTGGGCGATCATCTCGTCGAAGGTGGCGGGCGTGGAGTCCGCGAGCGCCGTGTTGCGGATGATCGCGATGTTCTCGATCGCGTAGGGAAGGCCGTAGATCTGGCCGTCGTAGGTCCACGCCTCGATGGCGATCTCCTCGAAGTCGCCCGCGAGGTCACCCAGCTCGACCGGGGCGACCACGCCGTTGGTCGTGAACTCGCCGAGCCAGTCCGAGGCGCCGACCGTGAGGTCCGGGCCCTCGCCCGTCGGCACCTGCGCGAGGAAGTCCGCGCGGATGTCGTCGAAGTTCTTCAGCACGGTCTCGACCGTCGTGCCGGTCTCCTCCTCGAACGCCGCCGCGGCGGACTCGACGGCCGCCTGCCGGGTCTCGTCGACCCAGACGGTCAGGGTGCCGCCGTCGCCGGCACCGCCGGTCTCCTCGGTGGCAGCGCCGGTGTCCTCGGTGTCCGTGTCGCCCCCGCCGCAGGCGGCCAGGGTCAGGGCGGCGCCGAGGGCAGCCGCGACGAGTGGGATGCTCCGTCGCATCGTGTTCTCCAGTGGTTCGTGTTTCTCGCCGCCGGGCCGTGCCGCGTCGACTCTGATACGGCGACGCTAACGCCGCGGATAGCGCGCTGCAAATCGTTGCGGTAACTTTCAGGTCACGTCGTTGCAGACCGAACCCGAGGGGAGGACAGGTGTCCTCTACGCTGCCGACCGTGCGCACCAGGCTGAAGGACCTCGCCGACCAGGCGGGCGTCAGCACGGCCACCGTGTCCCGCGTCCTGAACGGCAAGGCCGGCGTCGCCGCCGACACCCGCAAGGCCGTCCTCGCCGCGCTGGACGTGCTCGGCTACGACCGTCCCGAGAAGCTCCGGACCCGCTCCGAGGGGCTGGTCGGGCTCATCGTCCCGGAGCTCGACAACCCCGTCTTCCCCGCCCTCGCGCAGGCGATCGAGACCATGCTCTCCGAGCGGGGCTACACCCCGTTGCTGTGCACCCAGTCCCCCGGCGGCACCACGGAGGACGAGTACGTCGAGATGCTGCTCGAGCACGGCGTCGACGGCATCGTCTTCGTCTCGGGCCGCCACGCCGACATGGCCGCGGGCCGTGACCGCTACCACCGCCTGCGCAGCCGCGGGGTGCCGATCGTGCTGGTCAACGGCTTCGCGCGCGGCGTCGACGCCCTGGCCGTCTCCACCGACGACGTCGTCGCCGTCGAGCTCTCGCTGCGCCACCTCGCCTCCCTGGGCCACACCCGCATCGGTCTCGCGATCGGCCCGGACCGGTACATCCCGGCGCACCGCAAGGTCGCGGCGTTCACGGCGGCCCTGCAGCGCCGCGACCCGGCGGCCGACCCGGCCGAGCACGTGGTCAGCACGCTCTTCACCGTCGAGGGCGGGCAGGCCGCGGGCGGCGAGCTCATCGACAGCGGCCACACGGCCCTGATCTGCGGGTCCGACCTCATGGCCCTCGGCGCCATCCGCGCCGCCCGCTCGCGCGGGCTCCGCGTGCCCGAGGACGTCTCCGTCGTCGGCTTCGACGACTCCCCGCTCATCGCCTTCACCGACCCGCCGCTGACCACCGTGCGCCAGCCGGTGGAGCGGATGGGCAAGGCCGCCGTCAGCGCCCTGCTCTCCGAGATCTCCGGCACCCGTGTCCCCCGCACCGAGCTGCTCTTCCACCCCGAGCTCATCGTGCGTGGCTCGACGGGTCCGGTCGCCGCCGCCGCGATGGTGGCGGCGCGCGTCCCGGCCGTCGACGCGACCGCCGTCGCCAACTGACGCCCCCGGCGTCCCGACGCCGCGTCCCCCGCATCCACCGACACCACCGGGAAGTTCATGTCCTTCGCCACGTCCGTCACGCCCGCGCCCGTCGACACCCCGACCCCCCGCCGCGAGGCCGGTGAGTGGTGGCGCACGGCGGTGATCTACCAGGTCTACCCGCGCTCCTTCGCCGACGCGTCGGGCGACGGCATCGGCGACCTGCCGGGCATCACCTCCCGCCTGCCGCACCTGGCCGAGCTCGGTGTCGACGCGATCTGGCTCTCGCCGTTCTACCGCTCGCCCCAGCACGACGCCGGCTACGACGTCGCCGACTACCGCGACGTCGACCCGCTGTTCGGCACGCTGGACGACATCGACGCGCTGATCGAGCGCGCCCACGACCTCGGCATCCGGGTGATCATCGACCTGGTCCCGAACCACACGTCCAGCGAGCACGCGTGGTTCCGGGCCGCCCGCGCGGCCGCGCCGGGCAGCCCCGAGCGCGCACGGTACGTGTTCCGCGACGGGCGTGGCCCGGGCGGCGACGAGCCGCCCAACAACTGGACCTCCGTCTTCGGCGGCAGCGCGTGGACGCGCGTCACCGAGCCGGACGGCACGCCGGGGCAGTGGTACCTGCACCTGTTCGACACCACGCAGCCGGACCTGGACTGGACCAACCCCGAGGTGCGCGACGAGTTCCGCTCGGTGCTGCGCTTCTGGCTGGACCGCGGCGTCGACGGCTTCCGCGTGGACGTCGCCCACGGCATGGTCAAGGCCGAGGGCCTGCCGGACTGGTCCGGCACGTCCGCCATGATCGACGGTGCGCACGAGGGCGAGGTGGGCGCCGAGGACGGCTCGACCGGCGCCGGCAACCGCGGCCCGATGTGGGACCAGGAGGGCGTGCACGAGATCTACCGCGACTGGCACCAGGTCCTGGCCGAGTACGACGGCGACCGCTGCCTGGTGGCCGAGGCGTGGGTCGAGCCGCTGAGCCGCCTGGCCCGCTACGTCCGCCCGGACGAGATGCACCAGGCGTTCAACTTCGCCTTCCTCACGGCCCGGTGGGACGCGCCCGCGCTGCGGGACGTGGTCACGGCGTCGCTCGCGGCCAACGAGGCCGTCGGCGCGCCCACGACGTGGGTCCTGTCGAACCACGACGTCGTCCGGCACGCCTCGCGCCTCGGCCTGGCCGTCCCGGGCTCCAAGCCCAACGGCATCGGCGAGGGCGACCCGCAGCCGGACGAGGAGCTGGGCCTGCGCCGCGCCCGGGCCGCGACGCTCCTCATGCTGGGCCTGCCCGGGTCGGCGTACCTCTACCAGGGCGAGGAGCTCGGCCTGCCCGAGCACACCAGCCTGGACGACGACGAGCGCGAGGACCCGACGTGGTGGCGCTCGCAGTACACCGAGCGCGGCCGCGACGGCTGCCGGGTGCCGCTGCCCTGGAGCGCGGACGCGCCGGGGTTCGGCTTCTCCCCCACCGGCCGCACGTGGCTCAGCCAGCCGGCGTCGTTCGCGCGGTACGCCGCCGACGTCCAGCGGGGCGTCGCGGGGTCGACGTACGAGACCTACCGCGTCGCGCTGCGCCTGCGGCGCGAGCACGGGCTCGGCCACGGCACGCTGACCTGGGCCGAGGGCCTGGGCGACCCGGCGGAGGTCGTCGCCTTCCACAACGACGACGTCCTCGTCGTGGCGAACCTCGGCGAGCGGGAGGTCGCCCTGCCCGAGGGGTACGGCGTGCTCCACGCGTCCGTCACGATCGCGCAGGGCGCGACGGTCGTGCCCGGCGACGCGACGGTCTGGGCGCGCCGGGCCTGAGCCGCCTCGGCGCGGGGTGGGTCAGGCCAGCCCGGCGACCCACCCCTCGCCGACGACGAGCACCCGCCCGTCCAGCGGTCCCACGACGTGCCTCGTGCCCTCGGGCAGCGGCGCGCGCCAGGCCGGCGACCCGGTCCGCACGTCGTGAGCGACGAGCGCGTCGCGTCCCTCCTCGCGGTGGTGCAGCAGCACGACCGTGCCGTCCGTCAGGGCCGGTGCGTGCGCCTCGCCGCCCAGGGGCCCGACCTGCCAGGCCACCGCGCCGGTGCGGACGTCCACCGCCGTGGCGGTCCCGGCCTCGACGAGCACGGCGCGACCGGCGACCGTCACGGGGACCCGGGTCCTCCGCGAGCCCGGTGCCTGCCACAGCACGGCGCCCGTCGCGACGTCGACGGCGCCGACGGTGGTCCCGGACGTCGCGACCAGCAGCGTCCCGGGCGCGGACCGGTCACGCAGGCCCGTGCGCAGCGCGGGGCCCGGGAGCACGGTGCGCGTGCCGTCGGCCAGGACGACGCTCCCCGAGCCGCCGGGGAACGTCGCGCTCCGCGCGTGCCGCCACACCAGGCGCGCCCCGTCCGGGAGGTCGCGCTGCTCCACCGCGGAGGTCGCCGCGTCGAGCTGCTCGACGTCGGCCGGGCGCCCGTCCCGCAGGTCGTAGGCCACGGTCTCGTCGAGACCGGCGACGACGACCGTCCCGTCGCGCCACCCGACGTGCCGCAGACCCGCCGCGACGTCGCGCCCGACCACCAGCCGCCAGCGCACCGCGCCGGTTCCCGGGTCCCACCGGGTCACGTGCAGCCGGACGTCGTCGGCGTCGGTCACCAGGACGAGGTCGCCGTCGAGCACGTCGCTGGCGACCAGGACGCCCGCGACCGTGAGCGCGCGCCCCTCGACGCCCGTCGCGCCGTCCACGCTGGTCACGGTCGTGCTGGCCGCCCCGGACGCGGCCTCGCGCAGCGCGGGCGGGGCGATGTCCCGCCCGCCCGTGCGGCCCGAGCGCACGCAGACCACGTCGGGGCCGGACGGAGCGCCGACCTCGGGCCCCTGCCGTCCGACGGGCGGCATCGAGCGCCCGGCCAGGTCGGCGAGCGGCCGGCAGCTCCCGCTGCGGCCGTCGGGCGACGGGCGCGTCCAGAGCAGCTCGCCGTCGCGGGCGTCCACCGCGGTGGTCGCGTCGCCGTCCGCGATGAGCACCACGTCACCCGCCTGGCCGACGACGCGGTCGCCGTCGACCCGCCACCGCTCGGCGAGGGCGCCGTCCAGCGGTGCCATGACGCCGGGCACGCCGGAGAGCGACGCCGCGAGCGCGCGGTCCCGCTCGGACTCGCGCTCCGAGACCAGCACCGTGGTCACCACGAGCAGGGCGACCGCACCCGCGCCCAGGAGCCGGCGCCTGCCGCGCACCGCGCCGGCGCGCCCGCCGCGCAC